>CAZDQR010000288.1:0-4321 GCA_964507315.1 uncultured Roseivirgaceae bacterium | reverse complement strand
AGACGACTCATCAGATACTTGGTAACTTGTAGTAATTTTAATTACATTATTGGCACCAAATGTTTTTACTTCTGTTCCTGCACCATCAAAAGAAGCTGTTAAACTTGCTTTAATATCTGATGCCACAACTGGTTGGTTAAAGCTTACAACGTAAGATCTACCACCTTGAAAATCAACTCCTAGATTAAGGCCATTTACAAATAGTAATACTACACCAATAGTAATAACTACGGCAGAAGTAATATATGCTCTAATTCGTTTAGTCATAAAGTCAACATTCATATTAGAAAGCAAACCTGCAGAGAACCTTGTTTTGAAATTTAGATTACTTGCATCGCCTTTTTTGCGCAACCATTGCTCAACTATTACTCTAGTAATAAATACAGCAGAAAAGAATGAACTACCAATACCTATCATTAACGTAATTGCAAATCCTTTTACTGGGCCTTGGCCTAATGAGTAAAGAATTGCCGCTGTTAAAAACGTAGTTACGTTTGAATCTATAATAGAGCTAAATGCTTTACTATACCCAGATGAAACAGCTTCTCTTAAGGCTACTCCATTACGTAGTTCTTCTCTTATTCTTTCAAAAATCAGAACGTTAGCATCAATAGACATACCAATGGTAAGCACAATACCTGCTATACCAGGCAACGTAAGCGCAGCACTTAACTGAGCTAAAATACCCATGATAAAGAAGATGTTAAACAGCAATGCAAAGTTGGCTACAAAGCCTCCACGTGCATAATAGAACACCATAAACATTACTACTAACGCTAAACCTGCAAGTATAGAATTTACACCTTGCATTTGTGCTTCAGCACCTAAAGTTGGCCCAATTATAGCTTCTTGTACAATTCGTGTAGGTGCTGGTAATGTACCTGCTTTTAACACATTAGCTAAATCTTTCGCTTCTTCAATACTAAAATTACCAGAAATTTCAGAGTTCCCATTTGGAATCTCTCCGTTTACATTAGGAGCAGAATACACATAACCATCAAGTACAATGGCAATACGCTCTCCAATATTAGTAGCCGTTAATTTTTTCCATTTTTTAGCTCCTGTTGCATTCATTTGCATTGAAACAGATGGACGAGTAGCTTGATCTAATGATTGACGAGCATCTGTAATTACATCTCCTTCTAATGGAGCTTTTCCTCCTCGACCTGTTTTTAAAATATGAAGTTCGATATGAGGTTCTGCCGTTAAATCATCGTGATCATGAGCTTTAACTTCCCAAGCTAATTTAAATCCTCTAGGGATTAATGCTTTTACATCGGCACGCTTATAAATTCTATTAATTTTAAATGTATCCTTTATGTTATACACCAAGCCTTCTTGGCTGGTTATTAAACTAAATATAGGCGACACTTGCGTGTTATATAATGAATCAAGTTTTTTATCTGAATCTGCGTTATCTGCATCAGCTAATGAAGTACTATCAGCATTATCTCCTAATAACCCTTGTAAACTTTCTTCCTCTTCTGCTGGTGTTTCAGAATCGCCTAACTCAACTGATGATGCACTAGCTTTTTGCTCTGCAACTAAATAGGCATTAATAGCTTGTAAAAAGTTGCTAGACTCTTGAGGCGTAGCCACTTCAAAAAACTCAAGCTTAGCAGCTCCTTGTAAAAGTTTTCTAACCCTAGCAGGGTTATCTGCTCCAGGTATTTCTACTTGTATTCTACCAGTACCTTGTAGTCTTTGAATGTTTGGTTGCGAAGTACCAAATCTATCAATACGAGTTCTAAGAATGTTGAATGAACGATCCATTGCATCTTCGATCTCTGCATTAATGATGTCCATTATCTCTTTATCAGTTGTTTCAAAAGAAATTTTACCACGGTTAGCTGCATTCGCAAAAATGGTGCTTAGCTTTCCTTCTGGCTTAATTTCTTTAAACGACTCATAAAATAAATCACTAAAAGATTCTTGACTTGATTTTTGCTTTTCAACAGCCATCTTAATCGCAGCTAGAAAATCAGGATCTTCGTTATTACCACTTAGTCCTTTTAAAAGCTCTACCGGAGAAACTTCTAACACTACGTGCATTCCACCTTGTAAATCAAGTCCAAGATTTAGTTCGGTATCTTTAATTTCCTTAAAAGTGTAATCGATCCCAAGTAAGCTATAAACTGGCTCATTCCAGATAGAATCTAAATACACTTGTTTTTTAGCTAAATCAACAACTCCTGCTTCTGTAGTTGCTGCAGCTATTGCTTCTTTCTGAATATTTCTCGACACAAATGTGAAGGATAAATAATACAGACATAATGCTGTTACTATTAATGTTAGTACAACTATTGCACCTCTATTTCTCATGATTTTATTAATTAGGTTTGTTATTAAATGTGTTAATCGTTATTCCTGCGAAGGCAAGAACCTATAAGTATTTTTACTTAATATGTACAATAAATTTCTTTGATGGGTTTCAAAGAAATCGAAGATAATTACGGGGCGTTGGGGGAAATAACCTGTTGAAACAGGGTTTTGAAAAAAGAAGACACATACTTTGTAACAATATGTGTGTGTTTTTCTTTCTTAGAATCACCAAAAACTATTTCTTTAATTTGGTGAAAAGTTTGATCTACTTGAATATTTGATACTGAAAGAAATACATCTTGCGAAGCAATAGTCACTTCTTCTGTATCTTGATTATCAGTTTTTGAAGAATCGCTACCCATATGATTGGTAACAATTGTACTTTGCACATAGCTATGAGCTGTTTGATACACCAATACTGACATGCCAAGCATTATTAGCAAGAGCAATACAGCGGGGTGTTTATATGCGTTTTGTTTCTTCATTTTTATCGAGTCGCAAACTTATCTAATCCATTCATTACCAACAAACTATTTAGCTGTAATTAATGGAGTTATTGAGGTTGTTTAACTTTAGAGACTAACTTTAGATCGCACATACGTAACAATTACATCCAAGGCACTGTCATACTTTTTATGATTGGGTATAATTATATCTGCCTCAGATTTGTAAGGTTTTATATGCTTTTCGTAAGTAGGCATAACGTGGTGTTCATATCTGTAAAGTACATCATCCAAATCGTATCCTCTTTCTTTATCGTCTCGTACAATTCTCCTTATTAATTTAATATAATCTTTTGCATCTATGTACAATTTCATATCCAGGATTTGAGCAATTGGCTGATAGTACAACACAAAAATTCCTTCTACTACAATTACAGGTGCTGGCTTTAGTGTAATAAGTGTTGGCTCAGCATCAGGATTATTAAAGGTATATTCTTTTATTACTACCGATTTCCCATTTTTTAGAGACTCAATATCTCTTTTATAGGAATCAAAATCGATGGATTCAGGGAGGTCGAAATTTTTAACCCCTTTTATATCAACAGGCTGTTCCTCCCTAGGTTTATAATAATTATCTTGGGAAATTAAACAAACTTCATCAGTAGAAAATTTGCTCATTAGACCATTTAAAAACCGGGTTTTACCCGATCCACTTCCGCCTGTGATACCAATGATAAAAGGTGTTTGACTTACCATGAGATGCTTATAGATTTTTTAAATAATTTACCAATTTTTCAACCGCTTGCCCCCTATGGCTGATGCTATTTTTTTCAATAGGCGTCATCTCTGCAAATGTACTACTAAAGCCATTAGGAATAAAGATTGGGTCGTAGCCAAAGCCTAATTTCCCGTGGTGCGCTTTTGTTATTTCTCCTTCCACTATGCCTTCAAAATACATAGGAGGAGCATCTTCAATTAATAAAGTAATCACAGTCCTAAATCTTGCACTTCTATTTAATTCTCCTTCTAAGTTTTCTAATAGATGCGCCATGTTCTTCACAGAATCTGCAGGCTCACCGGCATATCTAGCACTGTAAACACCTGGAGCTCCATCCAGTGCATCCACTTCTAATCCTGTATCATCCGCAAAACAATTAATGCCATAATTGGTTTTTACAAACTGAGCTTTTTCAAGCGAATTAGCCACTAAAGTTGTTCCTGTTTCAGGGATATCCACCTTACAACCAATGGCTTCTAAACTTTGAATTACAAAAGTATCGCCAACCAATTGCTGCAATTCCGCTAGTTTATGGGCATTATTAGTAGCAAAACATAATTGCATTTTTATTAGTTTACTTGATGTAATTTTATATCAAAAATAAGGTTTGCATTTGATGGAATACTAGAAGTACCTGAATAGCCATACCCATACCCAGAAGGAATATACATGGTTACAGAATCGCCTTCTTGCATATCCAATAAGACTGCCTGCCATCCTGGAATTAAACTACCCAATGTAAAATCTATGGTGTCATTTGCATCGAATTCCTCTCCAG
>CAZDQR010000287.1:0-4323 GCA_964507315.1 uncultured Roseivirgaceae bacterium | reverse complement strand
GCTGAGAATATTGAACACTCTAAATTAGTATGTGCCTAAATGACTATCTCTAAAACTATTTATTGGCTCTTATGATCCCATATTTTAAATCTAATGGGTTTTGTAACTCTAGCAGGTGTTTAATAAATTCAGGGTCTTCCACCGAAAGTATGTTTTCTCTTCGCTCATGCGGCACACCTCCAGGGTATAAGCTTGTATAGATGTCATCTAACATTCTCAGCTCATCTTCTCTCTGCCGTTTCTCGGCTTTCATCATTTTATGCTCAACCCTACTAATTGATTTTGTGCCTTTTATTTGCTCACTTTCAACAAGTGCTCCTAGAGTAGGATCTACAGCTGCAGCTTTTTCTTTCAATTCTCTAAAAAGAGTTGTTAACTGGGCTTTGGTTTCTTCAATATCAAGTTTACCATTAGAGTGCGACCTAACATATTTATTAATAAAAAGGTCTTCTCTTAAAAATAAATCTATAAAATCCACCTCTAGCTTCTTTATTTTATGACAGGTGGACATGCCAATGTACATAACAAATGAACGTGGCATTAAAATAGGAAATGCAAGCTTAAAATGATCAAACACAGATTTAAGCTGAAACCAATAGGCCAATTCTGATGGGCCACCAACATAAGCGATGTTGGGCAAAATGGTTTCTTGATACACTGGGCGCAAAATTACATTTGGGCTAAATCTTTCTGGGTTAGTTTCAAGTAGTGCCTGAATTTCTTTTTTAGAAAATTTTAATCCAGTATCAAGTACAGCATAAGAATCATCTTCGTTAATAATTCTTGCTCTAATGCCATCCTCCATATAAAAAAGATTTAGCTCACGAGGTTGAAGCTGTTGTTTATACCCTGCATTATCAAGATTCTCACTTTGCTGATCCACCAAAACATGTGAGCTTTCGTTAAATAGCTCATCCTCAATTACAGGCAAAAACTCTTTCTTAAAACGAGCATCATCTGCATCAAGGCAAACCAACCCTTCATCACCAAACATAGTATTTACATAATCTCGTACTACATCTGATAGATTTTTATTCCTCTTTAATGCTTGTTTAAAAATCGCTGTTCTCCCAGGTAGTGTTTCAAGCAGCTCCTCTAGCCCTTGGGTATCAAATCTGCCTGTTGCGCCTCTCTGATCGGTTTGCCACTCATACTTTTTGTTATTAATGTATAAATGGTTTATTTCTTCGTAATCATGATCTTCGGAGCCCATCCAATAAACGGGAACAAATTTATATTTAGGATACGTTTCTGAAAGCTTTTTAGCTAGATTAATGGTAGCAATTAATTTATATATATAAAAAAGTGGTCCTGTAAATATATTAAGCTGATGACCCGTTGTAACTGTAAAAGTATTTTCTTCTGCAAGGGCAGTAATATTAACATCTACTTTCTTAGATGTTTCCACACTGGCATACTGCTCTTTTAATACTTCTACCAATGTTTGCCTAAAGGCTGGACTAAGCTGCTTTTCTTCTAGGGCCTTTTTGTGTCCTTCAAGCGTTGGAGGGTTCGTATAAAAAGAATTAAGGCTTGGATTACCTTCCACATAATCAACAATCAATTTTGAAAATAATCCCGTTTCTCTAAAATCCAATTTTATACAATCCATATCTTTTTAATGATCAATTAGCAATGTTCAGTTCTCAAGTCTAGTTTATTTTATGGGTTCACCAGTGAGATCAAATTCTGTAGCATCTGTAATTTTAATAGTTGCAAAATCTCCAACTCTTAAATAATTTTCTTTCGAATCTATCAACACTTCGTTATCTACTTCGGGAGAATCAAACTCTGTTCGCCCAATAAACTGCCCTCCTTCTACTCTATCAATTAATACCTTAAACACCTTACCAATTTTCTCCTGATTTAGTTCCAATGAAATCTGTTCTTGCAATTCCATAACGGTATTTAACCTTTCTTGTTTTACTTCTTCTGGCACGTCATCATCAAAGTTATAAGCGTGAGTGTCCTCTTCATGCGAATAAGCAAAAACACCTAACCGTTCAAACCTAGACTCTTCCACAAACTTTAGCATTTCCTCAAAATCTTCTTCTGTTTCGCCAGGATAACCTACAATTAAGGTTGTACGAATAGCTACACCAGGAACTTTTGTTCTAATATTTTTAATTAGCTTTTCAGTTTTAGGCCTTGTAATACCTCTTCGCATCGCTTTTAGCATGGCAGTTGAACCATGTTGTAAAGGAATATCTAAGTAATTACAGATATTTTCTTTTTCAGCCATTATTTCCAACACATCCTCTGGGAAATTTGCCGGAAATGCATAATGAAGCCTAATCCACTCAATGCCTACCACTTCAGAAAGCGCTTTCATTAAATCGGCTAGTTTACGCTCTCCATAAATATCTAAGCCATAAAAGGTAGAGTCTTGTGCAATTAAAAGCAATTCCTTTACTCCATTTTTAGCAAGATGCTTTGCCTGTTTTACAAGGTCTTCTATTTTAACAGAAACATGCTTGCCACGCATTAATGGGATAGCACAAAATGAACAAGGCCTATCACAGCCCTCCGAAATTTTTAAATGTGCATAATGTGGAGCGGAAACATTCATTCGCTCGCCAAGTAACTCGTGCTTATAATCTGCATTAAACCTTTTAAGCAAGCCTGGCAACTCCATAGTGCCAAAAAAAGCATCCACAGCAGGAATTTCCTCTTCTAAATCATTTTTGTATCGCTCCGAAAGACAGCCCATTACATATAATTTATCAATGGAACCTTCGTCCTTAGCATCAGCATACCTTAAAATAGTATCTATAGATTCTTGCTTGGCATCACCAATAAATCCGCAAGTATTTACAATTATAATGTTGGCATCATCATCTGAAGCTTCGTGTGTTGCTTCCACTTCATTGCCTTTTAACTGTGTTAATAACACTTCAGAATCTACTAAGTTTTTAGAACACCCTAAGGTTACTACATTAACCTTATCTTTTTTTCTTGCCTTTGTCTTCACAATATTTTCTTAAGGGATTAGAACTTGCAAAAATATCATACTATAAGCAGGTTTCAATAAAATAAAACAGATATGAGTTATGGCTTGCTATTTGTGTTAACGCTTAGATAGCTTTATTTTGCACACATAAATTATGAGGAAAATATTTTTATCAGTAACCGCTTTGCTAATAGCTTTTTTAATTGGCTGTAATGATCAACCAACCTGCGTTCCTGAACAAACTGATTTAATAAAAATAGGATTCGTAGATATCGTAGGTAATCCAAAAAAAATAACACTAACGTCACTTACCGTTGATAATAGCAATGATAATTTCCCTATTATAAAAGACACAACAGCAAATGTTTTTATTATTCCCCTAAACCCATTGGATAGTTCTATCATAATTAGATTTCATCAAGATGCCGTTTCTAATTACATTGCTCTTAATTATACAACAAACCCAATAGTTTTAAACCCAAAGTGTGCATTAGAAATGAAATTTGATTTCTTAAAAATGGACTCTACTGATTTTGATGAAGCGGAAGTAGTAGAATTTGCCATAAGTTTACAAACAGCCAAAAATGTTGAAGTTACGCATTAAGTATATTATTCTTTTCATAGCAATAGCAAGCACTGCACTTGCTCAAGAGCATGAAACCGAATACGCGATTGAAATTGATACAGCTACTCATAATAAATGGGCGCCTACAGGCGTACGTATAGGTGTTGATATTGCTGGGCCAATTTATAACTTATGGGAGCCTACCATCTCTAATTATGAAGGCATGGTCGACATAGATTTTAATAAGTTTTTTGCAGTGATCGAATTAGGCAATGGGGCATATCAATCTACCAATACGCCAACAAGCTACACCAGCAACGGAACATTTTTTAGAATTGGTGCGGATGTTAATATGACTCCAAAAGACTCTAAGCTTAATATATTATTTTTTGGCATACGCTATTCTACTTCTTCTTTCAACGAAAGCTTGCGTGGAAAAATAAAAAACTCCGGCTGGGGATTAAATGCCATTGATGCCGAACAATCAAAATCCAGAGCTAATTGGGTAGAGCTAAATATTGGCATGCGTGTTAGAGTAGTTAACTCTTTTTATACAGGCTATGCGCTTCGATTTAAGTTATTAAAGCATAATACATTTAGCCAAAATGAATTTGAAACTTATTTTATACCAGGTTATGGATTAGCAGAAAACACTTCGAACTGGGGCGTTAGTTATTATGTACAATATCGATTCGAATGGAAAAAGAAACCTATTCCGTGGAAGTTAAATTAGTCCCTAGCTAAAAAAAGAATCCACAAATTCCTTTTTATTAAACACCTGAAGATCATCAATGCCTTCACCTACACC
>CAZDQR010000286.1:0-4325 GCA_964507315.1 uncultured Roseivirgaceae bacterium | reverse complement strand
GATCAATTATTTTCAACGCATTTATTTAGCCAATATTGGCATTTAATACTTATAGGGTTTATGCTAACTGCAATGTTGGGCACATTAAAGGCTATTAATATAAGGTTACAACGTTTTAAGGCAAATGCAACCCTAAATATACTCGAAGGCAGTAGTGCCAAGCTATTTAACCTAAGTGGGGGATGGCTAGGATTTACTAGTGTAGGGTTATTACTGAGTGATGTAATTAGCAAATTCATTTCGGTATTTACCCTAATAAAAAAACGACCTAAAACAATAAGCTTATCGCTGCTACACCCAACTGAGCTATTCGCAAGTTTAAAACAATTTAAAGCAACACCTTTATTGGTAATGCCATCGCAATGGGTGGGGATGTTAAATAACCAGTTTATCATTATAGCCGTTGCCTTACTCTATTCCAAAGGAGAGCTAGGGCAGCTTGTAATGACTGTTGGACTGCTAAATATACCGCTCCATTTACTATCTAATACATTTCAACCCATAGTTACCCAAAAGCTAGCATCATTAGAAGGAGATAGACAAGGAAAAGATTTTTTCAAAAATTCGTTCCTCCTCCTCTTAATAATAGCTTCAATTGTGTTTTTTACACTTATACTAATACCGGAATCCGTTTACACCTTGGTGTTAGGCGACCAATGGCAAAGCATTGGAGGGATAATAAATATCCTTGCCTTCTACTACATCTTTTTACACCTCGATCAAGTATTTGAAAATGGTTTCTTAGTATTAGATAAGCAAAAAACACTTCTAATTTTTAGTTTATTGGAACTAGCAGCCCTAATTACAGTTTTGCTAATTGCAAGTCAACTTCAACTTGGGCTACTTACTATTTTAATAATGATAGCATTAATAAGAAGCTTGGTTTCGAGTAGTAGAGTTATGTACCTTTGGAAAAATTTAAAAACAATCCATAATTGAGTTATAAATTAGTAGTAGACGCCAATAAAAAAGGGCTTAAACTAAACTTAAAAGAACTTTTTCAGTACCGAGATTTATTCTTAATACTCGCCTATCGCGATTTGCGTGTACGCTATGCCCAAACATTTTTAGGCTTAGCATGGGCTATTTTGCAGCCCTTAGCAACTTTAGTCATTTTTACACTCGTTTTTGGCAGAGCCATTAAAGTAGATACTGGCGATGTACCCTATCCTCTGTTTGCCGTTTGCGGAATGGCCGCATGGAGTTACTTCTCTTTTGTACTTGGCCAATCTGGCAATTCCATTATCACTTCGCAAGAAATGGTGAAGAAAATCTATTTCCCCCGGCTAGTAATTCCTTTATCCAAGGCATTGGTTGGCTTTGTTGATTTTGCCATTGCACTGGCCTTTATTATCGCACTGCTTTTATATTATGGAATAACCCCTTCCATTAATATTTTATTTCTACCCCTCTTTATCTTTCTTACGTTAGTTTCATCACTTGCCGTAGGCATTTGGTTAAGTGCACTAACCATTAGGTATAGAGATTTTCAGCACATTGTGCCCTTTATGGTGCAATTTGGATTGTATGCCACCCCAGTGGGTTACCCAGCCAGCATGATTGTTAATAGCCTACCACAATGGGCCATAATTTTATATTATTTAAACCCCATGACAGGCATTGTAGAAGGCTTTAGGTGGAGCATTCTAGGAGGATTCCCCCCCAGCGAGTACTCCTATATATCCTTTGGTATTATTTTTATTTTATTTATTTCTAGCCTTTTCTATTTTAAGAAAGTAGAACGAGTGATGGCAGATATAGTGTAATCACCCTATTCTTTAAATGCATCATTCAAGACAAATGGCCAATGAATTATTATCTTTGATTTGTGAATAAGTTATACATCATTGCAGGGCCAAACGGAGCAGGAAAAACAACCCTTTCGTATACAGTATTGCCAGAAATATTCGACTGTTTTGAATTCGTTAATGCAGATGAAATAGCAAAAGGAATTTCACCATTAATTCCCGAAAAAGCAGGAATTAGATCAGGCAGACTAATGTTACAAAGAATTAAAGAACTAATTTTGCTCAATGAATCATTCGCCATTGAAACAACACTTTCAACTAAAAGCTATAAACAGTTAGTTCAAAGTGCTAAAAATAAAAACTATGAAGTTATACTTTTATTTTTAACTTTAGATTCGGTTGAGCTCGCGATCCAAAGAGTAAGTTCTAGAGTAAAAGAAGGTGGGCATAATATCGATAAGGACGTTATTGTTAGAAGATATAAAAATGGGCTACAAAATTTATTCAATATCTATATCCCTATTGTAAGTAAATGGATAATTGTGAATAATTCATCCGAAAGATTTGAATTTATTGCTGAAGGCACAACAGATAGTGTTATTATTAAAAATAAAATTAGGTGGGTAGAATTAAACAAAGAGTTCAATGAAAACTATTGACGAATTAAAAGAGCTAGAACAAGATGTGTCGCAAGGCTTGCAGGAAGCATATCGGAAAATGGTCGTAGAAAAAAAGAGGAATAATAGCCCATTAATTATTTCTCGCAATGGCAAAATTGTTAAAGTTAAAGCAGAAGATATACCTTCTACTACAAGTGCTAAAAATTAAAAAACCTTTATCCTAATTCCCCAACCAATTGAGCGATATAGTAATTAAAGTAGAAGGCCTAGGAAAGGAATACATCATAGGCCATAAAAAGGTAGGTGATTTACGGAATGCCTTTGGCCAAAAGCTACAGCAACTATTTAAAGGGAACCAAACCACAGAATCTTTCTGGGCATTAAAAGATATAAATTTCGAAATTAAAAAAGGCGAAGCAGTTGGCATTATTGGCCGCAACGGAGCAGGTAAAAGTACCCTACTTAAAATACTAAGCCGAATTACCGAACCCACCACAGGCCGGTTCGAAATAAACGGCCGCGTATCTTCATTATTAGAAGTAGGCACTGGGTTTCACCCTGAGCTTAGCGGTAGAGAAAACATTTACCTTAATGGCACCATTTTAGGAATGAAACGTGCCGAAATTAAAAGCAAGTTTGATGAAATTATAGCCTTTAGTGGCGTAGAGAAATTTATAGACACGCCCGTAAAACATTATAGTAGTGGGATGAAAGTACGGCTAGCATTTTCTGTAGCTGCCCACTTAGAACCTGAAATACTTATTATAGATGAAGTATTAGCCGTAGGGGATGCCGAGTTCCAAAAAAAGTGCCTAGGCAAAATGGATGATGTAAGTAAAAATGAGGGCAGAACCGTTATTTTTGTGAGCCATAATCTAGGGGCGGTTAGGCAATTATGTACAAAAGCCATATTACTTGAGCAAGGGAAAAAGATTTTACAAGCTCCTACTGCAAAAGTGATTGAAAAATATACCTTTAATAAAAACGCGTTGCAGTTTTATGAACAAAATGACCCAAGCAACAATAAGAAATTTACAGTAAATTCAGTTACCCTTGCAAACAAGATTGGCCTAGCAAATACATTTTCTCACGATGAAGAAATAGAGATAATAATAAACTTTAATGCTAAAACTATTTCTACCAAGTACAATATTTGCTATTCACTTTACAATCAAAATAATCAAGTAATTTTTACTACTGATGTCCCCCTCCGCAATTACAGAACTGGCTCTCGTCTAAATGTCTTTAGCTCAACTATTCCATCACACACGCTAACATCAGGAACTTACTCGCTTATGGTTGCAATCCACAATCCTGTTTTTGGAGAAGGTGCAATTGAATATATTGATAACATTTGCCCTTTTAAAATTTATGATAATGGCTCCCATTTTATAAAATATGAAGGAATTTGGGATGTAGGTAGCGTATTTATTGACTGCAAGTGGAATTTAAAGTAAAATGATTCAATGATTAAAATAAAATACCTGTATTTTATAATTCGCCTATACCGAATGAGCGAATTATTCATAATTTTTAAAAGCAAATTGATACCTAAAAACAGTTTTTTTTTAAAGAATCATTTCTATATCCATGAAATTTGGAACAATTATGCAACAGAACTCAAAAAACCATATTTAATTGTAACTGTAAATAATCAAAAAGTCTATTTAAGGCTAAATACATCTGATTTAGCTGTGTTTATTCAAATTATTATCAATAAAGAATACCTCCCAGTAACAACAATTATAAATCAAATTACGAATTGTAGCAATAAATTACGAATTGTAGATTTAGGGGCAAATATTGGACTGACTAGCATTTATTTTCAACAACACATAAAATCTAAGTGTGAAATTATTGCTGTAGAACCGGACATAGATAATTATAAAATATTAGGACTGAATTGCAGCTCTAATTCAAAAATTATAACAATGTTAGCAGCTGTTTGGTCAAATAA
>CAZDQR010000285.1:0-4381 GCA_964507315.1 uncultured Roseivirgaceae bacterium | reverse complement strand
GCAATTACATTTTCAACTGCATTAATATTATACTTTGCTGCTGTTTCGGTGAACCCAACTTTTAGGGTAATAGCTGTTTTAGGTAGAGCTTTAAAAGTATCTTCATCTGTAAAATCATCTCCAATTGCGAGCATAAAATCGTACGAATTGTTTTCGATTAGCCTTGTTGCTGCCTTGCCTTTATTTATCTCATCATTTTTAACTTCAAGCACTTTATTGCCTTCCATTACTTGGAGGTTTTTACCGGTAATGGAATGGCTTAGTTGCTCCATCAACTCATGCTTTCTAATTTCAGCTAAACCTGGATCTGTTTTGCGGTAATGCCAAGCTAAAGAATAGTTTTTTTCTTCTATAAACGAACCAGGTGTTCTATCAACAAATTGTTGAATAATGGGGGCTAGTTCTTCTTTCCACTCCGTATTTAATTTAGTGTATTGGTTCCATTTTCCTTTAGATGTGCGGTGCCAAGCACCATGTTCTGCCACCAGGTCGATGTTGTATTTACCAAACCAATTCTCAAGGTCGTCTCTATCTCTACCACTAATAATTACTACTCTGTTCTTTTTATCCTTACTTAATTTATCAATTGCGGTATGCACCGTTTTTGTTGGCCGAGCACTATTAGGGTTGGCCCTAAAATTAACCAAAGTGCCATCATAATCTAGCAATATTAATCTACTATTTGAATCAGTGTACTTATCAAGTAGTTCTTTTTCTTTGGGTTCATCAAATTGGTTTTTTAGAATTTGACTAGAACTCTCTCTAACTTCTAAAAGGTTATCCAGAAAAATGGACGCCCATCTATTAACATTATTCCGTTTTACCACTTTTTGCATCAAACGGATATTCTCAATTTGCTCATCTTCGTCCATTTCTAATGCCTTATAGATGGAGTCTGCTATATGGTGTAAATTATTGGGGTTAACTTGTAATGCACTTACCAACTCCTTAGAAGCTCCTGCCATTTCACTTAAAATAAGCACTCCTTTACCATCATCTTTGGTGGCGATATACTCCTTGGCTACTAAGTTCATTCCATCTCTAAACGGTGTTATTAGTGCAATTGGAGCTACTTTATACCACGCTATTAATTTATTAAACGAAACTGAGCGGTAATAATAATGCACCGGTGTCCACGAAATATTTCCGTACTTACTATTTATGCTGCCTACTCGTTTGTCAAGCTCTTCTTTTAAGGCGTTATAATGTTTGATATTATCTCGAGAAGGAACCACAATCATCACCATAGAAACCTTGCCCTGAAATTCTGGATACTTTTCTAAAAACAGCTTAAACGCTCGCACTCTTTGGGGTAGCCCTTTGGAATAATCAAGCCGATCTATAGTTAGCACGATTTTTACATCCCCAATTTCTTTTTCATAACGTTTTACTTCTTTTTTTACAGCCGTTTTTTGAACTGCATCCGCATACTTGTCATAGTCAATTCCCATCGGGAAAGAATCTACTTCCACCACCCGGTCTTCGAGTCTTATTCTTCCTAAAAAGTGGTGCTCATAGCCAATTATTCTTCGAACAGCTGATAAAAAATGACGAGCGTAATCGTGGGTATGAAAACCTATTAAATCTGCTCCAAGAACACCATTAAGCAACTCTTTACGCTTTGGCATTGTGCGTAGCAACTCATAAGTAGGAAAGGGGATATGTAAGAAAAATCCAATGGAAGCCTGTTTGTACTTCTGACGGATTAGTTGAGGAACTAACATTAAATGATAGTCTTGCACCCAAAAGATGTCATCTTCTTTGGCCGTTTTGAATATTTGTTCTGCAAACAGGTAATTCACGTATTGGTAATCGCGCCAAGTGCGTTCGTAAAAATCAGAGTATTGTTGAAAATAATGAAAAAGTGGCCACAAGGTTGAGTTACTAAACCCATTATAATAGCCCGAAAATTTATCCTTAGGGATAAAAACAGGAGTCATATTAAGAGCCTCTAGTTTTTCGGTAATGGCTTTTTGCTTTTCCTTTTTTGAGGTATTAATTCCTGGCCACCCTATCCAATGCACTTCGTGATCAGATTTTAACGAATTAAGCCCTGTGGCTAATCCTCCAGCACTCGGGTTCATTATGAGTTCTCCATTTCGTTCGGTGATGGAAACGGGTAATCTGTTAGAAATTATAATGAGTCGTGACATAAAAATGGAGTGCTAAAATCTTAAACTAAGGTAGTAATTTAAGATTTCTTACTAGATTCAATCTCAATAAAAATCTTTGCTACTGCAGGGCAAAGTGTTACATTTTTTCGTGTAATAGATAATATGCCTTGTTGGTTCACTCGGTCGGTATGAGGGTATTCTCTACAGGCTTTGGGTCTAACTTCGTATATGGAGCAGTAATTATCTGAGCCGAGAAAAGTGCAAGGCATGGTTTTAAATACAAAATCATTGTCCTCATCAATTCGTAAATAGTTATTGATAAACTGAGCTGGTTTTAGCTTTAAATGCTTGGCAATTCTATCAATATCCTTATCGGTAAGTAAAGGGCCAGTAGTTGTGCAACAATTTGCGCATTCTAGGCAATCTATGGTTTCAAATGCTTCTTGGTGCAAACCATGTATCAGTTTATCCGTGTCTCCTTTACGCATTTTTTTAAGAGATGCGAAGGTTTGCTTTAGGGCTTTAGGTTGTTTACTAACCTTTTTTAAAAGTGCTTGATATTCAGATTTCATTACAACCTCAAAGTTCTTATTAGAAAGAATGTTTGTCGTATTACTTAATTCAATTCCTAAGAAAAGTAAATAATACTGCACATTATAGTGCAATATTATCTGTACTATCTGTTTTTTAATTCATCTATATGCAGCATATAGGTAGATAAGGCATCTAACTCTACATCGGTTATTTCTTTTAAAAATCCATCAATATTAGCTTGCATTATGGCAACTTGGCTGGCGGTAGTGTCAACTATAGGTTTGGAGTTTCCTTTTAAAAATGCCACTATATCCGCATTGTTTTTTTTATAAACATGCATAATGTCAACTACTGATGGTCCAATTTTTTTAGAATCTATGGCATGACATGTGATACATGTCTTCTCTGAAAATAATCTATTGCCAAGAAATATTTTTGAATCTTGACTTAATTCTGCCATTTCAGGTACTCCTTCATTAGTACTATTTATTGTCGATTTATCAGTACTGCAACTACTTAAAATTATGGTTGTAATAAAAAAAATGAATAAACGCATAAGGTGCTTTTTTGATTTGTTATGAGAAATATGATTTGACTAAAGTAGATAATAATCTGTTTACACAATCCTTTATTAAGTAGCAAAAGCAAAATATTGTTTCGTTTGGCTTTAGGTACCCTATAATGAAGGGCATTATTAATGCCATTTTTATGTCAACGATTTCAAAATTCAATCTTCAATATATATGTGAATAATTTTATATTTTTTTGCTTGCTCAATTAGCATTTATATTCATTTCAAAATTATTCAAAAGGATAAAATTAAACTTGATTATTAGTAATTGCGTATTATATGCTATGCGCTATATATTTTTTCATATGATGATGCTTTGCTCAATATGTGCAAGTGCTCAAGAAAGGAATGTTGAACCCAAATTAATTAAGAGTATCTATTTTGGTGGAGGAAGTTATTGGATTGATGACTTTCAGATTCAAGAATTACAAGAGTTTATAAATGAGATTGAAGGCATTCAGAACTATACCATTACCATTCATAGCTATACCGATAATATTGGTTCACCCGAATACAATCAACAACTATCTGAATTTCGAAGCCAATCTGCTATTGATGAGTTGCTAAAATTGGCTATTGCATTAGAACGAATGTCGATTAAAGATTTTGGGCAGTTTAATCCCATTTATGATAATAGTACTTTGGAAGGAAGGATGCGAAATAGAAGGGTAGATATTATTCTGTGGCCAGACTTTACGCTGTAGCTTAATTGGTAATTGGTAATTGTCAATTAATAATTACTAATTAGCATTATGGATTACATTTTCACATCTCAGCGATTAGGTTTTAGAAACTGGCTCGACTCAGACTTGCCTAAAATGGCTGCTATTAATGCCGATGAAGAGGTAATGAGATTTTTCCCTTCAACTCAGACCAAAGCCAAAACAGAAGAGTTTATCAAACGAATGCAGGCTCAATTTGAAAAGCATGGGTTTTGTTACTTTGCTGTAGAAATCCTAGAAAGTAAGGCACTTATCGGCTTTATAGGCCTCTCTGAACAAACTTACAAAGCTGATTTTACACCTTGTGTTGATATTGGCTGGCGTTTAGGCAGAACTCATTGGGGTAAAGGCTATGCCACCGAAGGTGCCAAGCGAGTATTGCAGTAAGTGTAGGCTTCCCCTTTTTAGGACTGGTTAAAAGTAGAGAATTCTCATTATTT
>CAZDQR010000284.1:0-4417 GCA_964507315.1 uncultured Roseivirgaceae bacterium | reverse complement strand
ATAGGAGGCTTAATTTTTAATACGTTATGATCAGGCCCATCTGTGCTCATCAAAATGCCATGCTCTTTCATTCGATTCGCCAAATACTCCGTTTGGCTTGGCAATGGCTGCAGATCTGAGTCAACCAATTCAATTCCTAAAAAGAGCCCTTCACCACGCACATCTCCTATAATAGGAAAGTCTAAGGCTATCTTTTTTAGTTCTTTTTTTAGAAATTCACCAATTAAGGATGCATTCTCCTGCAGGTTTTCTTTTTTTATGGTTTTGAGTACTGCCGTACCAATGGCACAGGAAACAGGATTGCCTCCAAAGGTGTTAAAGTACTCCATTCCATTGGCAAATTTATCTGCTACATCTTGAGTACAAGCAACTGCAGCCAAGGGATGTCCATTTCCTAAGGGCTTACCCATCGTTACAATATCGGGTACCACATTATGTAATTGGAAACCCCAAAACGTTTTCCCCATTCGCCCACAACCAACTTGAACTTCATCTGATATACACAAACCACCAGCTGCCCTTACGTACTCATACGCTTTAGGTAAAAATCCTTTGGGCAAATCAATTTGTCCACCACAACTCACAATTGGCTCAATAATAAACGCACCAACACTGCGTCCTTTTTTATGAATATTCTCAATTTGGTTCTGTACTTCTTCGGCATATTTTTCTCCTGCATCCTCTCCTCTATATTTGCCTCTAAAGGCATCCGGCAGAGGAAAAATATGAGTATTTTCAGGTGCTCCTGAGCCACCGTTGCTATCAAATTTATATGAACTAATATCAATGCACATATTAGAATTGCCATGGTAGCCAACTTCGGAGGCTATAATATCGCGCTGCCCTGTAGCTGCTTTAACCATACGAATAGCGAGTTCATTCGCCTCACTTCCAGAATTAACAAAATGTAGTACATTTAATTCGGGAGGCAAGGTTTGAATTAGCTCTCGTGCAAAGGCATTTATGTTTTCGTGCAAATAGCGTGAGTTGGTATTTAACACAGCCATTTGTTCTTGACCAGCTTTAACTACAGCTGGATGTTCATGCCCTACATGTGCTACATTATTTACAGTATCTAAATACTTTCTACCAAATTGATCTACCAAGTATTGGCCATCACCCCGCACCATTTTTATTGGCACCTTATATTGTAAACTCAAACTCTTTCCTAAATGCTGTTTACGATAATCGACCAATTCATCATTAGAGGTGTTTTGAGTATGATCTAGTTCTTTTATTTTGAAGAGTAAATTTGGGTTTGGACAAATATCCTTCCATACCTCCATTTGGTTAAAATAGGCCACTCCAGGAAAATCATTTTTATAATTAAGCATTGAGAGCATTACTTGAAAATGAAGGTGAGGCACCCAATTACCATTTTCCTCAGAATTGCCAATGTATCCAATACAATCGCCTTGGTTGATAGTATTTCCAACCGCTGCATTCTTAATACTGGCTTTAGATAAATGCCCATAAAGCGTAAAAAACTCAAGATCATTTACCGAGTGTTTTAAAATAATAAGCCCTCCATAGGTTTTATCTCCTTCATCTATGGCAGCGGTTACAATTTCTCCTTTTAGCAAGGCGTGTACAGGTGTTTCATTTGGTAACCAAAAGTCAACTCCGAGGTGAATGGTTCTATTTACAGGGCCATAATTTCCTGTTTTTTCATAACTAGATGTTGAATAAAACAGCCGTGGTTCAAGATAGCCTCCACCTATTATTTCGGAAGGAAATTGGCTTTGAAGCTTATTAATTTTAAACTGGAAAGTGTTTAAGTCATTATCTTGGAGGTGCCCTAGCCAAGTGCTTGCAACACTTAGATCCAGCGGATGTATTTTTTCTTTACCACAACTTGGGAAAAGAGAAGTAAGATTAAAGGTATTATTCTTTGCCCACTTATCAAATCTCACTTTATTCGGATGAGCTATAAATCCACATGCTTGCCTAAAACTGTATAAAGCAAAAGAACTATCAATTTTGTGCCACTTGTTAAGCACTTCCCACGCAGGTTTTTCGCTAATTAAAAGATAGGTATTATCTGGTTCTTTAATTTTATTTATGGCCGATTTAGTTACTGTAATAACTAACCTCATAGCAATAGCCACATACAAGTGATTTAATTCTTCTTCCTCCAATGGGAATGTGGAATTATACCCTTTTATTAAAGGTAATGCAGCCTCTAATGGGTCGTTATGCCCCATAATGGCATAGGCACATGCAATGGCAACATCATTTATTACTTGCGTTTTAATGGCATCTCCATAATCTATAGCGGCTACTACAGTGGGTTGTTGGAAGTCATCTGAAACTATTACATTATTATCATTGGCATCATTATGCACAACGGACGTTCTTAACGTTTTGTAGCTTTCTTGCCGTTGTAGAAATAAGGCCTGAAAACTGGCAATGATTTCTTTCTCCGTTCCTTTGAATAGGTCAATATGTTTTTTTGTCCATAATGATTGGGCTACATCCCATTCAAATGATCGTTCTGCTTTTGAATGTACAAAGCCTTGTAATGCCTTGGTTAGCAAACCACATTTTTTGCCCAAACTATACCGTAAATCATTTAGTTGAGGGCTCACACTGCTCCAAACTCTACCCGTAATCCAAGTAAGTAATCTTACTTTTCTTCGCTTACCAAATTCATCCGTAATTTCTGAAACAGAATTATCTTGGGCGTCCCTTATTACTTTTGGTGCAACTAAATTAGTTCCATTGGTTTCAACGTATTCTAATAAGGCTTGCTGAAAATCTATGTAATCCTCCTCTTCATTTGGCCTTGATATTTTAAGAATAAACCCATCCCCATTTGTCACTTTTAACCTAAAATTAAAGTCAAGCTCACCCGGCAATGGAGAGGCAGTTCCCTTAATATTAAATAGTTTGAAAGCGATACTTTCTGCTTGTTGAGTAGATATTTTAAGATGTTCGTAATTCATAAAATAGGTAAATCTGTCTTTGATTTATTTTCGACTAATAACATGATAATATGGGTTGCAATCCTAATGATTAAAGGAAAGACCTTCAAATAAAATACTACTCTACGTCATACCCAAATGGATTTTCAATGCTATGGGCAGGAGTTGTAAACCAAGCTGGCCCATTTTCTTTCATGTAAATATGATCCTCGTGCCTAATCCCAAACTTGTTGGGTACACAAATCATGGGCTCATCGCTAAAACACATGCCTGGTTTCAAAATCGTCTCATTATTTCTTACAATGTAAGGCGCTTCATGAATGTCTAAGCCAATTCCGTGACCTGTTCTATGAGGCAACCCTGGCAGTTGATAATCGGGACCTAAACCGTTGGATTCTAATACTTTTCTCGAAGAAATATCTACTTGAGAGCATGCAACGCCCAATTGCGCTGCCTTAAAAGCCGCCAGTTGTGTTTCTTTCTCTATAGACCAAATTTTTCTTTGTTCCTCACTTATATTCCCAAAAACATAAGTCCTGGTAATATCAGATATATAACTGTGCAGTTCACCTCCAGTATCAATCAGTACAACATCACCTTCTTCCAAATTTTTAGGATTCTTAACCCCATGTGGAAAAGAGGAATCGACTCCAAACAGTACAATACAAAAATAGGATCCAGCTGGCATACCCGATTTTATATGTGCTTGATGGATAAAATCTTCTACTTCTTTCGTTGAAATTCCTATCCTCAAAATTTTAGCGGCAGCTTTTTGAATTTTCAATGTTATGTTCATTGCTACTTGAATAATAGCTATTTCATTGGCTGATTTAATAATTCTGCAGGCGGTTGTAATGGTATCAGCATTTAATAAATGAAAGGCCGAATTCACCTTTAAAATACCATCGAAAATAAAGAATGGAGTGCTTTCATCAAAGGCAATATTGCCACTTGTTATACCGTGCTCTTTAAGAATATTATTGAATAAGGCATACGGGATTTCATCATCTTCCCAACAATGAATATGCCCTTCAATAAGCATAAAATCTTGGAGAGTACCTTTTTCAAAACCAGGAGCAATGTAGTGCAAATCACCATTAGGAAAGAGCAGAGCTCCCACCATACGTTCGCTGGGGTGCCATTGAGTACCAGTAAAATAGTACAGATTAGTACCAGCGTGCATATAAAGTGCTTGAAGAGACTGCTCCTTTAACAATCTACAAGCCTTAGAAATACGCTGCTCAAATTCTTCTTTTTGAATAGGAGTTGCAAGATGCGAAGCTGATTTAATTTTAGCGAGTTCTTTTTCAAACGTGGAGCCACCAATGCCTATTGAATTCATTTATTTTAATTTGGAGGAGTATTAGTTAAGATATAATTAGTAAGTAAAGTACGGAGGTGCCTTGATGTATTCTCTCCTTCATCCTGTGTAGGTTTGAGCTGTAAACATTCTAACTATTTTTTTATATCAATTGAAATAACTTTACCGCCAG
>CAZDQR010000283.1:0-4429 GCA_964507315.1 uncultured Roseivirgaceae bacterium | reverse complement strand
ATAAGATTAAGAACTACGAAGAAGTTACCGATCGTATGGATGTAGAAATTTCCACCTTCCTGGCTAAAGTTGCTGAAGGAAATATAAGTGAGGCGTCTTCATTCAGAATTAGAGCCTTGCTAAGTATTAATAACGATTTGGAACGTGTAGGAGATATTTTCTATCAAGTTTCATTAACTATTCAACGTCAATTAGATTCAGAGCAATGGTTCTCTAAAGATCAGGTTGAAAATCTTGTTGAAATTTATGGTTTACTAGATCATGCTTTAGCGGTAATGCGTAAAAATTTAAATAGCGAGTATTCGAGTGTAACAATGGACGATGCCTTAGAAGCTGAACGTGCTATTAATGCGAAACGAAACGAGTTACGAAGAGAGTACCTTAAAAAGGTAGAAAAAGGAGAGTATAACGTTAAAGATGCCATTAATTACATCGAATTAATTAACGGATGTGAAAAATTGGGTGATCATGTAATTAATGTAACTGAAGCGGTTACAGGTCAGATATAAAAGAGTAGCTTCTTTACTAAAGGGTAGTTTGAAGTTTCAAACTGCCCTTTTTTTATTGTACTCTTTTTGTGGAGATTTTATTTTCGTTTGTTACGTATTGAGGACTGTATTTTTAGTAGGTAATTAGTTAGTTATCATTATCTATTATTAATTTTTAGTCAGGTTTACTACATTTGATTTCGTAGTTTTGGCATAATAAATAATATGAAAAACATTAAATTATATCGGTTAATATTTCTAGTAGCTATAGGCTTTCTTCTGGCAGGGTTGAATGCTGGGTTTGCACAAAAAAATCACTCTGATAGTTCGAAATTTGAATGGTTTGGCAATGCCAAATTAGGAATTTTCATTCATTGGGGGATTTATTCAGTGCAAGGAATAGATGAATCTTGGTCGTTTTATAACGACCTTGTTTCTTACGATGATTACATGAAACAGCTTCAAGGGTTTACTGCCAGCAATTACCACCCTGAAGAATGGGCCAAACTTATAAAAGAAAGCGGAGCACAATATGCGGTAATCACTTCTAAGCACCATGATGGTGTTGCTCTTTGGGACTCCCGATTTAGCAACTTGAATGTAGTAAAAAAAACACCGGCAGGGAGAGACCTTCTAAAACCATTTGTAAAAAGTCTGCGAAAAGAAAAATTAAAGCTCGGCATTTATTACAGTTTGCTCGATTGGTCGCACCCGAATTACCCGAATTTTACTCGAAAAGAAAAACGTTATGAATCTGATTCGTTGAGATGGGAGAAGTTTGTAAAATTTAACTTTGGGCAGATAGGTGAGTTTATGGACAATTATAAACCGGACCTTGTATGGTTCGATGGTGATTGGGAACAGTCTGCTGAAAAATGGCGAGCTAAAGAAATTCGTGAATTACTGATAAAAAAGAATAAAGATGTAATCATTAATAGCCGCCTACAAGGCTATGGAGATTATGCAACTCCTGAACAAGGGCTACCTATTCATAAACCAAAGGACAAGTATTGGGAGCTTTGCATGACAATGAATGATTCTTGGGGCTACCAAGGAAATGATAAAAACTATAAAACTCCGTACCAAGTTATTCGAATATTTTCAGACGTTATATCTGGTGGAGGAAATCTCTTATTAGATATTGGTCCGAAAGCAGATGGATCAATTCCTCCTGAACAGGTTACTATTTTAAAGGAATTAGGAAAATGGACCAGTAAGCATAATCAGGCTATTTTTGGCGCAAATGCAGGAATCCCTAGGGACTATTTTGATGGACCTTCTACTATCTCAAAAAATGGCAATATTCTTTACTTATTTGTAACGGGTAAGCCTAATGGGCCTATTATGCTAAAAGGTTTAACCAATAAAATTAATAATATATGGGTAGTTGGTACTGGCGTAAAACTAGATCACGATATTAAAATGAAAGCTTGGTGGAGCAAAATACCTGGTTTAGTTTTTATCGATATTCCTGATACAACTTTGGATGAATATATTACTGTAATAGCACTACAACTAGAGGGCGATAAAATAGATCTTTTCGATTTATAGCATACTTAACTGTTTTTACGAGTGTAAATAAATTTAATCTACAATTTAAATGAAAATAATTAGTATCAAGTTGGTTTTGCTCTTATTTAGTATAACCTATGGGATGGCACAATCTCACGAAGATGAACGTTATGTTTTAGAAACTGACCCATTAGTGTTAGAAAAATTGGAGCAGTGGCAAGGCTTAAAATTTGGACTATTGATGCATTGGGGAGCATATAGCCAATGGGGAATTGTTGAATCGTGGTCGTTATGCCCTGAGGAATATGGCTGGTGTAAAAGAACTATGGGAAGTGACCCCAATAATTATAATGTGTATAAAAAGGAGTATGAAGACTTACAGAAAACATTTAACCCAGTAAAATTTAATCCTGAGAAATGGGCTGAAGCTGCCCAAGAGGCGGGAATGAAATACGTGGTTTTTACCACTAAACACCACGATGGGTTTTCAATGTTCGATTCACAATACACTGATTATAAAGTAACAGATCCTAGCTGTGCATTTTCAACAAATCCTCGTAAAAATATAACCAAAGAGATATTCAATGCCTTTCGTAATAAAGGGTTATGGGCTGGAGCATATTTTTCAAAACCTGATTGGCATTCTCCTTATTATTGGGATCCAATGTATCCGCCTCGCGACAGAAATGTGAATTATGAACCTGAGGCCAATCCAGAGAAATGGAACAAATTTATTGAGTTTACTCATAACCAGATATTGGAATTATTAACCGATTATGGAAAGGTTGATATTTTGTGGTTAGATGGTGGCTGGGTGGCCAAAGAAAATAAGGAAACCGTTACCAATTGGTACGAACGTCAGTTAGCAACAACTGAAAATGGCTATTTAAAGCATAAAATGGTTAATCAAGATATTAACATGGATGAGTTGGTTATAAAAGCACGCCAAAAACAACCAGGGTTAATTGTAGTTGATAGAGCCGTTTACGGTAAAAACCAAAACTATCTAACACCCGAAAATCGTATTCCTGATGCTGAATTGCCTTACCCGTGGGAGTCTTGTATTATTTCTGGGGGAGGTTGGGCTCACACAAAGGATGCTAAATACATGTCCGGGTATGAGGGCATACAAATGCTTGTAGATATTGTAGCTAAAGGGGGCAACCTCCTTCTAAATATTGCACCAACTCCAGATGGAGAATGGCAACCTGGTGCTTATAAATTATTAAATGAGTATTCCAAATGGATGAAAGTTAATGGAGAAGGGATTTATAATAGCAAAGCTCTTTTCCCATTTAAGGAAAACAATATTTGTATAACTCAGCAGGATAATGGGAACACATATTTTTTCTACCTCTGCGAAGAAAATGAACATGTAATGCCTGCTGAAATTACAGTAAACACTCATCAACCTGCAAAGGGAGCTAACGTAACATTGCTGGGCTATAATAAGCCTCTGAAATGGAAGAAGTCATCTTCAGGATTTACTGTGTCTATTCCAAAAGAAATAAGAAATAGTCCACCTTCGGATTATGTGTGGACTCTTAAAGTTTCGAAGATTAACGAAATTGACAACTGAAAATAATAGTGAATTTCTTTCTATGTTAAAACTAGTGTGTTAAGATCGTCCCCTTTCATCAAATGAATAAATCAACCTTCAAAATAACCAAAATGGATTGCCCTTCTGAGGAGCAAATGATTCGGATGAAGTTGGATGGGATTGCCCAAATTAAGGAGCTTAAGTTCAATGTCGAAGGGAGATTATTGGAGGTTATTCATACAGATGAAGTGGATGATATTGAATCTTCGATTGATGTGTTAAATTTCAATTCTACTAGAGTTAGTACAATTTCAACTGAATGGACTAGCTCAAAAGATAAGGGCATTCAAAAGAAAGCACTTTGGATAATTCTAATCATTAATTTTGGCCTTTTTGTGGTTGAGTTGGTCACTGGATTTATCTCCAATTCAATGGGCTTGGTGGCTGATTCCATTGATATGTTAGCCGATTCGTTGGTATATGGCTTAAGCCTTTATGCCGTTGGTGGATTGCTCACGCGAAAAAAGAAAATAGCGAAAATTAGTGGCTATTTTCAATTATCATTGGCCGTTCTGGGCTTTGCAGAGGTAATCAGGCGTGTACTTGGTCAAGGAGATTTGCCTGTGTTTCAAACTATGATTGTGATATCAATTCTGGCTTTGATTGGGAATGTTGCTTCACTGTTAGTGCTGCAACGTGCAAAGACAGATGAAGTACATATGAAAGCCAGCATGATTTTTACCTCAAATGATATTGTGGCAAACTTAGGAGTGATTTTGGCAGCCGTTATTGTGTATTATACACAATCATCTATACCCGATTTAGCCATTGGTTCCTTAGTATTCTTTTTAGTGGCCAAAGGTGCTTTTAGGATATTGAAATTGGCAAA
>CAZDQR010000282.1:0-4430 GCA_964507315.1 uncultured Roseivirgaceae bacterium | reverse complement strand
GCTGTTCGTCATCAACAATAATTGCTGTTACTTTATTCATAAGCTAAAAGTAATTTGATATTAGAGAATAATGTCATATCACTTTGTGAATATCATTTTGGGTTTGTGAATGCAAACCTACAGTCTACTTCCTATAAGTATAACATCATCAATTTAGAGTTTGATATTATTTGCAAATATGTTGCTAAGTTGATGGGGAAGGGTTGATTTCTATTGGTAAAAATTCAGTTTTGTGCAAGCTGCAACACCTTGTAAATTGATACCTTTGGTAATTTGCAAAGCCTATAAATAATCACCTACAAAATAAATGGCAAAAACTACCATGTTGTCAAAAAGCTACAACTGCTTGCAATCAAAATGCAATATACAGGAGACTTCTACCTAACCTGCCTAATTTGATCAAAGCTAATACCTAATGCTTTTTCGAAATAGCGAAGTTGTTTTAGCTCTGTGGTTGTTACAATACTCAATGAAAGCCCTCTCATACCTGCACGTGCCGTTCTTCCACTTCTATGCGTATAATACTCTTCTTTATCAGGTAATTGGTAATGTACAACAAAGGCTAGGGCCTCCACGTCTATCCCTCTTGCAGCTAAATCAGTAGCCACCAATATTTGTAAGTTCTCATTTTTAAAGGCGCGCATTACCTTATCACGCTCTTTTTGTTTTAAGTCGCCATGAATACCATCTGCTGGCACATTTTTAGCCATTAATTGCTTGGCTAATTTCTGAGTAGCTGCTTTTGTTTTGCAAAAAACAATTCCACGGTTTTCGTTTTCAGATTTTAAAAATTGTAAAAGTACAGTGAGCTTATCCTGCTCATCACAAATTAAGAATTTATGCTCAATATTTTTGTTTACCGTATTTTTTCCACTTATTTCAATGCGATGTGCATCTTCAGCCAAGTAGCTATTAATAATTTGCTTAATCCCGTGTGGCAACGTTGCCGAAAATAACCATTTACTATCTACATTTTTTACATATTCCAATATGGTTTCAAGATCATTCTTAAAACCCATACTTAGCATTTCATCTGCCTCATCAAGTACAATAGTTTTTACGTTGTATAAATCAACGGCTTTGCGCTTAATTAAATCGATAAGACGGCCAGGAGTGGCTACCACAATATGTGTTGGCCTTTTTAGAGCTTGGATTTGACGATCGATTTGAGCCCCTCCAAATACAGCTTCGGTAAATATTTTATCTGTGTACTTGGTGAATTTAAAAAGCTGTTTGGCCACTTGTTGCCCAAGTTCTCTTGTAGGACAAAGAACTAGTGCTTGCACTACTTTCTTAGAAGGATCAATGCGGCTAAGCAATGGCAATCCATAGGCAGCAGTTTTACCTGTTCCTGTTTGTGCTTGGCCAACTAAATCTATATTAGCATTCATCAAAAGCGGAATTACTTCATTCTGAATCTCTGTTGGAGTAGTTATTTTAAGGTCGTTTAGGCCTTTTATTAGATTGGCACTTACGCCTAGCTCTTTAAATGTTCTCAATGCTGTAGTATTAAGCTGCAAAAGTAATTAATTCTATCTCCGAACTCCCGACTACTAACTTCTAACTTTTTAATTATAATCCTTCATTTTCATTTCGCCCACCGTCATACCCAATTCTTGTGCTTTACGCCTTTCTAAACTGGCCTCATAGGCCGAAACCCCATGCAACTCTGATAAATAATCTAAATGACCAGGAGAAGTAACCACCATAATATCATCAGGTGTTATTTCATTAGGATGATCATAGCCACAAGATTCAGCTAGCATTTGAGTTTCTTTATAGAGAACTTCTGCGTAGGTGGCTACTCGTTTGGCGGCCGCTTGTATGTCCAAGGCTTTTTCGAGGCTCTTATTTTGTGTAGCAATGCCTGTAGGGCAATTATTTGTGTGGCACTCTAATGCTTGTATACAACCTAACGACAACATAAACCCGCGCGCCATATATACGGCATCGGCTCCCAAAGCCATAGCTACAGCAACATCAATAGGTGTAGATATTTTACCACTCGCAAAAATCACAATTTTATCTCTAATGCCTTGGCTTTTAAATGCCCAATCAGCTACAGCAACAGCCTGTTTCATGGGCAAGCCAGCATAAGAGCTTAGTACATGAGGCGCGGCTCCTGTACCGCCATCACCCCCATCGATTACAAGATAATCTGGGCCTCTACCAGGTTGCTCCTTCATCACCTTCGCAACTTCTTCAATTTCTGCTGTATGGCCAATCACCATTTTAATGCCAACTGGTTTTTTAACTACTGAGCGTATATGATCTATAAAATCGAATAAGCCAGCTACATCACTAAATTCGCTATGGCGAGCAGGAGAATAAGCATCTTTACCCATGGGTATGTGTCGAATCTCAGAAATTTCTTTAGTGATTTTTTCCTTCAATAACATTCCACCCTTACCAGGTTTTGCCCCTTGGGCAAGTTTGATTTCAAACATTTTTACTTGTGGGTGCTCTGCTTTTTCTCGCAAGAGGTTATCATCTAAATTAGCTTCTGCATCTCTGATACCATACTTAGCCGTTCCAATTTGAAATATTAAATCAGCGCCTCCATATTCGTGGCAAGGCGCCAAGCTCCCTTCACCCGTATTATGCATAATACCAGCCATTTTTGCACCTGCATTTAGTGCTGCGTGTGCTCTGTACGAAAGTGCTCCGAATGACATCGCACTAATATTTACAAAATGCTCCATCGTAACTGGCTCTACTCCTGTGTGCTCTCCAATAACCACTTTGTATGCTCGGCCTACCTTATCGCCCGTTTTGGATTTAGTATTGGTAAACGTAGCAGGCATTATTAAGGTAGTGCCAACCTTATCCATATCTATTTGGCTACCGAAGCCAATTGTATTTCTAACGCCTAGTGATGACTCATAAATCCAATTTCTAGTAATTCTGCTATAGGGAGTTTCTTCTTGATCGTTCAAAAATAAGTATTGACGAAGCAATGGGCCCATTTTTACTAGTAACTTCCTACCCCAAATAAGCACCGGAAAAACACGTTGAACAGGATAATCCTTTTGTGTTTTATCATGAATATAAACGACTATAATCCCCATTAATAGGGCTGAAACTAAAAATTGACTATAAAGCAATTTCATAAGTTGCCAAACAGAGTGAGCTCCAAAATTTATCTCCATTACTACATATCCAAATGCGAATGTTACAGCACTTGCCAGCACAAACCATGCTAGCACATAAATATTTAGAGATTTAAAAAGGGAACTAAACGATGGAGCCTTGCTCACACTTGTTCCAGCAAATTTTCTTTCTGAGGCCATAATAACAGATTAGGTTTTAGGTTGAACTGTAAAAATTAAGATATTTTAAAGTGTATTACAACTTCTCACTAACAAAGCACAGCCCTATAATTAGAAAATGTATCAAGAATTGCCCAAATTGATTTGTGCCACTGCTCGCAATTATGCTATTTTTACATTAAACAGATTTACACTTCATGTTAGTTCTTATATCCCCTGCCAAATCATTTGATCCTAAAGCATTTACACCCGATGGGCCAACAGCTCATTCCTATTCAGAACCAGATTTTAAAGAAGAATCTGCAAGGCTCATTAAAAAGATGGGCACTTTTTCAAAGAAAAAAGTAGGAGAACTAATGAGTATTAGTGCAGATCTTTCAGCCTTAAATGTAGATAGATATAAAAAATGGTCGCCTGAGCCAATGAGAGAAAATACAACTCCTGCTCTGTTGGCTTTTAATGGCGAAGTGTATAGAGGCCTTAATGCCAAAGAAATGAGTTCTGATGATTTAGATTTTGCTCAAGGTCATCTGCGAATTTTATCGGGTTTATATGGTGTGCTAAGGCCTTTGGATTTAATGCAAGCCTACCGGTTAGAAATGGGCACACGATTAAAATATTATAGTTCTAAAAACCTCTATCAATTTTGGGGAGACAAAATAACCAATCGGTTAAAACAAGATTTGGGAGATGGTAAATACATAATCAACTTGGCCTCCACAGAGTATTATAAATCGGTGAATGAAACTAAGCTAAATGCCAAAGTAATTGTTCCTCAATTTAAAGACTTTAGCAATGGTGGCTATAAAATACTTATGACCTATGCGAAAAATGCGCGTGGCGTAATGAGTAATTACATCATTAAAAACAGGATTACAGAACCGGAGTTGTTAAAGTCGTTTGATGGCAATGGCTATGTCTATGACCCTTCGCAATCAGACGAAACAAACTGGGTTTATTTAAGAGGTTGAAATAACGCGGAGATAAAACCGTTTATTCAATTAAACAAAGCTTATGAAATTGTTTGCTGCATTAATTTTATTTTCTTCACTTTTATTTTCAACCACCCTAACTGCTCAGCATAATGAGGTTGATTTAATAAACAATGATAGAGATAATCACTTAGCTACATAATATAATCTTTGTAAATTGCATATCTAT
>CAZDQR010000281.1:2828-4453 GCA_964507315.1 uncultured Roseivirgaceae bacterium | reverse complement strand
CCTGTAATTAAGGCCAAATCTGCAATAAGCTGCACCGTAAATGTTCCTTGCGAGTGCTCTGTTACACCTAACCCGTGAAACGACATTGCATTTTTCGCTTTGGCATATGCAACAGCAGCATCTCGTACCAAGTTTTTATCTACACCAGTAATAGACGACATCTCATCCATATCTAAGGCTAATATCTGCGCCTTAAAATCATTAAACCCTTCAGTACGGTTATTTATAAAATGATCATCTTGTGCATTTTCATTTATGATGTAATGCAACATCATATTAAGTAAAGCCACATTAGTTCCTGGTCGTAACTGCAAATGATAATCCGCAAAACGAGCCAATACAGTTTCTCGAGGATCAACCACAATAAGTGTTGTGCCTTTCATCGCTGCCTGCTTCATTTTTGCACCAGTTACAGGATGAGCAGCCGTAGGATTGGCTCCAATAACCAACATACAGTTCGTATCTTTTAAATCGATGATGGAATTAGTGGCAGCTCCTGTACCAAAGGCACGTTTCATACCCAGTGCTGTTGGTGAATGGCAAACACGTGCGCAGCCATCAATATTATTAGTGCCCACTACTGCTCGAATAAACTTCTGCATTAAATAATTTTCCTCATTGGTACAACGCGCAGAGGATATTCCTGCAATGGCATCTGGTCCATTTTCAGACTTAATAGTGTTTAATTTACTTATTATATAATCATAGGCTTCATCCCAACTTACTTCTTCAAAATTCCCATTTCGCTTAATCAATGGAGACCGTAATCGCTCAGGGTGATTATAGAATTTAAAAGCATATCGCCCCTTTAAACACGTATGCCCTTGGTTTACTTCGGCATCAAATGGTGCGGTAATGCTTACTACTTCATTATCTTTTACGGCTACATCTAGGTTACAACCCACACCACAATAGGTACAAATTGTACGTGTAGTTTCAACAACTTCATTAGTTTTAGAGTTAAACACATCGGTAATAGCACCCGTTGGGCACGCTTGGCTACAAGCTCCGCAGCTTACACAATCAGACTCTTTAAAGCCTTCGTTCATTCCCATTACAACCGTATTATCAAAACCGCGCCCCGCCATTGTAAGCACCATCTCACCTTGCACTTCATCACAAGCTCTTATACAACGATAGCAATTAATACAAGCTGATAAATCTCCTCTCATATAAGGGTGATCTTCATCCACCCCTCTATCAAAATGAGTAGCTCCAGGAGCATACCTCACATCTTTTGGGGCAATATTTAAATCCAAGGCCACCCTTTTTAGCTCATTATTATTAGGATTATCCTTTTCAAATTTATCCGCTGGATAATCAGTTAAAACAAGCTCAACAATATTTTTTCGAAGCTTTTCAATTTTATTGGTATGGGTATAAATAAAGCTATCATCCATTACTGGGGTATGGCAAGAAGCCTGAACCTTGGTTGGGCCATCTTGCTCCAAAGCAACCTCCACACTACACACCCTGCACGAGCCAAATGGTTTTAGATTGGGTGCATCACATAAGGTAGGTACGGGCTCATCGCCCATATGCCTCTTTAAGAAATTGAGAATAGTCTCATCGCCTTTTACCTCAAAGGGTTCATTATTTATATAGGCTATTTTCGATTGTTCGTT
>CAZDQR010000281.1:638-2728 GCA_964507315.1 uncultured Roseivirgaceae bacterium | reverse complement strand
TTCTTCTTTAAAATATTGAAGTGCATTTTTTACACCCAGTGGTAATCCTCCACCTAAGGCACATAACGATCCAATCTCCATCGTTTCTAATAAATCATCTAATAATTCTTGATCGATTGGCTTCCCATTTTTAGCATTGGAAAACATCTCTCTCCCTCTCACCGAACCGATGCTACAAGGAAAACATTTACCGCAAGATTCAACAGCTGTAAAATCAAATAAGTGTTCGATATACTCTAACATGGGGAAGTCTTGAGGAATAGAAACCACACTAGCATGGCCTAATAGAAATCCTTCTTTTTGAAAACTTTCAAAATCAAGCTCTAAATCATCAATTTTATGGATTGGAACAATACCACCTAAAGGGCCTCCAATATGCAAGGCTTTTACGGGTGATTTAAATCCTCCTCCAAAATCCTCCAAAATGGTTTTGAGCGGAGTTCCCATCTCTATTTCATACATTCCTGGTTTGTTGAAGAAGGAATCTAAACAAACCAACTTAGTACCAGTAGATCTACTTGTACCGAAATTAGCATAGGCTTCTCCGCTATTTTGTAGTATCCAAGGTACAACTGCCAATGTTTCTACATTATTTACAATGGTGGGTTTACCAAATAACCCTTCTTGCGTTGGATAAGGAGGCCGAACGCGTACTTCAGGTCGTTGGCCTTCAATAGAGGATAACAGAGCTGTTTCTTCGCCACAAACATAGGCTCCAGCTCCTTCAATAATTTTAAAGGTAAAGCTGAATTCAGTTCCGCCAATATTGTCACCATTCATTCCAACCTTTGACAACTCATCAATGGCTTGTTGGGCAATTTTAATAGCTTCTGGATATTCTGCTCTAAGGTAAATTACTCCTCTATCTGCCCCAACCACAAAACCTGCCATCATAATGCCAAAAAGCACAGAATAAGGTTGAACCTCTAGTAAATATCGATCGGAATAAGCACCTGGATCACCTTCATCTGCATTACATACAATAAACTTTTGATCACTTTCTGTAAGCTTACAAGACTCCCATTTAAAACCCATGGAAAAACCTGCTCCACCCCTGCCGCGCACATTTGCAGTATCAACTTCGGAAAGCACTTTATTTCCACCCATTTTATGAGCTTTTAAAAACAAAGATTTAAACCCATTTGCATCCAAAGGGGTGCCTGTAAGCACCCTGCTTTCAACGTTGGCATCTACATTATACTTTTCAGTTCCATCAATATCTGAATTTAAAATCTCATCAATATTATCGATGGCATTACCAGAGTAATTATTGCCTTTTACATTAAAAGCACTGTTCTCGTGGCACCTCCCCATACAGCACATATGGCCGATTTCTTCTGCAGAAAATTTAGAAGATAATTTTTCAGTCACGGCTTCCTGTGTACCTGCCACTAAACAAGCAGATCCATTACAGACATAGGCCTTTTTCCCTTTATTATCTTCTTTGAGAAAATCATAAAACGAAGCCGCACCATAAGTGTTGGCGTTGCCCATTAAATATTCCCAAGCGAGGTCTTTTAATTTTTGATTGGTAGGTGTGCCTTCTACTTTAGAGGACTGAACCAATTGCTCAAACAAGTTATTATCTAGGCCTTTTCTTCCTGATAATTTGCTTAAATTTTCAGACATTTTTTAACATTTTGCGTGTTTTTCCAAAGGATTCGGATACATATCCGACTCATCTTCTTTGGGTCGTTCAGTTAAACATTTGAAATCTTTTTCGATGGAGATTTCAAGTCGTTCATTATTTTCTAATTCGATGGAATTTGCTATTTCAATTTTATCAGAACTTGCCCAATCCTGCACATGTTTTGTAGGCAAAGAGATCAACACCGTTCCATTATTAAAATCAACATCAAATTGCTCAGCTGATTGGATTTTATAAACCAACGCATTCCCTCCAGGAAATTGAGTTCTGTCTTCAACTATTCCATTTGACAGTGTATCTACTTCTGATTGTGTTAATCGAAGTCTAATGGTGTTTCCTTTTATTCTGAGTTTCATGTGCTTATAATTAACCGTCATTTAGGGTGTAGCGAAGAATCTCTACCCTTTTAGTAAGGATTGCTTCGTCCCTCGCAATCACGAGG
>CAZDQR010000281.1:0-628 GCA_964507315.1 uncultured Roseivirgaceae bacterium | reverse complement strand
AAACCGGATAGTATTTCCTTTAATTCTTAGTTTCATATTATTTAAATTAATCGTCTTTCAGAACGAATTGAAGAATCCCAAATTAGCATTACTTCAATGCTTGCTTTAACGATATGATATTTCAACAAATGCCGTTTTTACCATCTACCCTCTCTTCACCTGAATAGATATTAAAGCTACTATTTTTTAAGAAGCCTACCATTGTTATTTGGTGCTTTTTTGCCATTTCAATGGCCAAGCTAGATGGCGCCCCTATTGCCGCTATAAACTGAATTCCAGCTCTAGCTGCCTTTTGAACTAACTCAAAGCTAACTCTGCCGCTGAGCATTAGTATTTTTTGCGAAGCCGGCACATCTTTTTCAGTTAATAATGAGCCAATTAATTTATCCACCGCATTATGCCTCCCAACATCTTCTCTTAACTTGAGCAAATCTCCATTCGTATTAAATAAGCCACAAGCATGAATACCGCCAGTGTGTTCAAACACTTTCTGTTCTTGCTTTAACACTTCAGGCAGTTTACAAACAATGCTAGCACCTACTTTAGTAAAGCTAGCTTCATTCTTAGGTATTACAACTTTTATGGCTTCTATAGAAGATTTACCACAAACCCCACAGCTAGAATTGGT
>CAZDQR010000280.1:0-4483 GCA_964507315.1 uncultured Roseivirgaceae bacterium | reverse complement strand
TAATCAATAGAATGGTGATGGCTGACAATATTGAGCATTCTAAATTAGTATGTGCCTAAATGACTATCTCTAAAACCATTTTTATCTAAATGCCCTCTTACGATAGCAACATAGGATTTAGTAACAGCTCGTTCATTAAATATTTCTCTAGTTTGGCTCAGCGCCTCTTTAGATTTTGTAAAGAGCAGAACTCCCGATGTTTTACGATCTATCCTGTGTGCAGGATAAACCTTTTGGTTAATTTTATCTCGTAGTAATTGAAGGGCAAAGACATCGGCATCGTTTGCTATTTTGGTTCTATGAACCAATAAACCATGCGGTTTATTAATGGCAACCAAATCTTCATCTTCATAGATAATTTCTATTTCCACCGTTCTGCCATCCACGCTTTTTGCTCTATTGCACTAAGAAAGCTCCATGTAATAATTCTGCTTGATTTATTGCCCTGGCCCATGGCAATCGTTTTAACGCCTCTAGCATCAGCTTCTTGTAGCGCCAATTGAATAGCTTTTACATTGGATTGTTTAGATAGTAACGTAGAAAACATAAACACTGAACTTGAGAATTTTTTACTTTCCCTCACCATATCAAGCACAAATTTTCGTTCTCCACCCTCGCTCCAAAGTTCATTATTGGTGCCTCCGAAATTCTTAATTGCTATGCTATTTTTTTTATGAGTTAAATTATTTAATTTTCTTTTGGTGCCCTTGGTAGCTTCTTCTTGCGATGCATGAAAAGGAGGGTTGCAAATGGTAATGTCAACTTTCTCTTCCTTGCTAATTATTCCGTAAAAAAAATCTTTTTTACTCTCTTGTAAACGAATATCTACACGTTTATTTAGCCTTTCATTATTCTTTACGATGTTGCTTGCGGCCTCAATAGCTATTGGGTCAATATCGGATCCTATAAAAGACCATTCATATTCTTGTGTGCCAATAATTGGATACACGCAATTAGCACCAACGCCAATATCTAAGCATTTTATATTGGCTCCCTTGGGAGTTTTTCCTTTATTTAAGTTGCTTAAAGCCTCTGCAATATGATGAATATAGTCTGCTCTGCCAGGAATAGGGGGACATAAATATCCTTCGGGTATATCCCAAGTATCTATCGCGTAAAATTGTTTAAGAAGGGCTGAGTTTAGTGTTTTTACTGCTGCTGCATCCGAAAAATCTATGGATTCATCATCATACTTATTTAGCTGTACAAAAGGAGCAAGGGCAGGGTGAGATGAGATCAGTGATTTAAAATCGTACCTGGTATTGTGCTTATTACGAGGGTGAAGCCTTGTTTTAATAGCTTCTTTGGACTTGGAGTTAGTTGGCATAAGTGGTAATTAATTAGTGCAAAATTACTCTTAAAACCTGGATTATGCGATAGGATTCGTTACGAGGGTTTAAAGTGCAATAAATCAGGACGTTTGGATTTGTAAGCATAGCACCGCTATGGTTAAAGGACAGGTGAAGCAAAGCGGCTGGTTTGCAGCAATTTAAATACGGAATAGAATTACTATTGCATATTTCGGGGTAGAAATGGGCTAGCTGCCTTATTTAGTAAATGGTTTAACTGGAGTCTATTACGTGATTTTCATTGTCATATAAAATAGGTCGATTCCTTTGGCCCAGTAGTCTTTTTTAGTTTCAATTAGCTTAAATCCTGCCTTCTTGTAAAAATCAAAAGTGAATTGGGCAGTGCGTACAATAATTTGAGAATATTTATTCATCTCTTTTATTTTAGTAATACGGAATTGCAAGAGTTCTTTTCCAATTCCTTTACCTTGGTAATCAGGGTGAATAATATCCCAAGAGATTACAGCAGCACTATTGTTGGGCTCATAATTAATGCCTCCACATCCAACGGTAATCCCATCTTGCACTACTACAAAGTAGCCTTCAAGTTCATTATCAAGATAGTTGCTAAAATCAGTTGTCTCTTCCTTTGCAAAATAAGTAGGCGTATTTAATCTAATTAATTCGAGGAGGGCAGGTTTGTCTGTAGAGGTGTAAGCACGTATCATCGCCTAATAATAGTGCTTTTAAAGAGAAATAAAGGAGTGCAACACATTTTGTATTGCACTCCTAAGTTATTATGCTTCGGCTAACTCTGTATTTGCTTTGATAATACCTTTTTGCACATTTTGAGGCACAGCAGCATAGTCAGCAAAATTGCTTGCAAAGCTTGCTCTACCTTGCGTTATAGACCTAAGTTTTGTAGAGTATTGGTATAACTCTGCCTGTGGAGTTCTTGCCTTGATCCGTTGGTTAGTGCCAATAGCTTCCATTCCTAGAATAATTGATCTCCTTGTTTGTAAGTCGGTCATTACATCGCCCATTAGGCTTTCTGGAACTTGCACTTCCAACTCTTGGATTGGTTCCATTAACTGTGGACTCGCATTTAAAAAGGCCTCTTTAAATGCGTGAGCCCCTGCAATTTTAAAAGAGATATCATTAGAATCTACGGCATGCATTTTTCCGTCATATACCATTACTCTAACATCTCTAATGTACGAATTAGTTAAAGGTCCGTTTTCCATCACTTCCATAATGCCCTTCATAATAGCTGGTAAATACCTTAAATCGATAACACCACCCACTATGCAATTATAGAAAATGAGTTTCCCCCCCCAATCAAGGGCAATCTCTTCTTTACCTCTAATATTAAATCCATCAGGTTCTGGCATTTTTTCATTCCAAGGCTCAATTTTAAGGTGTACTTCTCCAAATTGGCCAGAGCCACCAGATTGTTTCTTATGGCGGTAACTAGCTGTAGAAGACCTGTGAATGGTTTCTCTGTACGAAATTTTTGGTTGCTCAAATTGCACTTCTATATTATGGAGGTTTTTAAGAGTCCATTCAATAACCGCTAAGTGTAACTCGCCTTGGCAAAGTAATAGCAGTTGTTTTAGCTCTCTAGAAAATTCTACCTTAATGGTGGGGTCTTGACTTGCTAACTTTTTTAGTATTTCCACCAGTTTTTCATCGTCTCGTTTATTGGTAGCACTTATCGCTCGTTTAATTCTTGGAGAGGGGAAAGTGATTGGTTTTACTGTGATTTTATTTTTGCCTGCATAAAGTGTATCGTTTGTTTCGGTATGCTTTAGTTTAAGTGAAGCACCAATATCGCCACAAGATAGACTTTTAACTGGGGTGCGTTTGTGCCCATCCATTATAAACAGTTGATTAATAGTCTCTTCCGCTTCTGTTCTTGAGTTAGTGAGTTTATCTCCTTGAGTTAACGTGCCCGATTTTACTTTAAAGAATGAGAGTTGCCCTAGATTGGCTTCGTGCATAGTCTTAAATACAAACAATACTGCATCTTGTTGTGGGTGGCATTTTATGCTTACACCTTCTACACTTTGGCTATCGGAAAAATCGGATGCCGATGGGCATACATTATCTATAAAGCCCATTAGGCGACCACTGCCCATATCTTTTTCAGCCGACACACAAAAAACAGGAAACAGCTCATGATGCATCATCCCTAGTTTAATGCCTTTGCGCATTTCGTCTTCGTTTAAGGTGCCTTTATCAAAAAAGAGCTCCATTAATTCTTCATCGTTCTCAGCTGCTTTTTCTACTAACTCATTATGCAATAAGTCAGCTTTCTCTTTTTCTTCTTTGGGAATGTCTAGCTTTTCAGGTTTGCCTCCATTTTCTCCAAATTTATACATACGCATTTTTAGCACATCTATAATGCATTGCTGCCCATCTATAATTATTGGGTATTGCATTAAAATGGCATTATTGCCAAATTGGTTTATTATGGAACTGAATGAATCTTCGAAATTCGCTTTGGGGTGATCTATTTGATTGATGACAAAGAGGGTTGGTTTGCGATAGCGATCGGTATAATTCCAAGTAATTTCAGTACCTACCTCAACTCCGTGTTGTGCATTTATAATCATTGCTACGGTGTCGGCCACACGCATAGAAGAGGCTACTTCGCCAATAAAATCGTCTAACCCTGGGGTGTCTATTATATTTATTTTGTAATTCCGCCATTCGGTGTGTAGGGGAGTGGCAAAAATGGTCATTTCTCTTTCATGCTCTACCTCATGAAAATCTGATACCGTATTTTTTCCTTCTATAGTTCCTCTACGGTTAATAAGGCCTGCTTCAAAAAGCATTGTTTCGGCAAGGGTAGTCTTGCCGCTTTTGTGAGAGCCAACAAATACTACATTTTTAATATGTTTATCATCAAAATTGCTCATAGTTTTTATGGTTTGTTTGAAGTATAAATTACGAAAATAATCTTCAAAAAACTCGTGATTTTTGTCATAATTGAAAATGATATAATGGTGTATGCAGATTAAATTAAGCACTAATGTGATTTTTATCATAGTAATTAACCGCACAAGTCTCTAACTTGAGACTAACAAAAAAATCGATTATGGAAGCCAAAAAATATAAAAGAGCGGATATAAATCAATAGAGATAATCACTTAGCTACCTAATATAATCTTTGTAAATTGCATATCTATGGA
>CAZDQR010000279.1:0-4487 GCA_964507315.1 uncultured Roseivirgaceae bacterium | reverse complement strand
AATAAAAAAGGGGAAACTCTCAACTCGCATTGAAAACCTCCCCTTTTACTAAGTTTAAAACAACTTATTTTTTATCCGATCCCTTTTTCTTCGGAGAACCTTTGGCAATAGCCCCTCTCATATCGGTATCAGCTTCTACATTTTTCATTTTCACGTAATCCATTATCCCTAAATTACCCGCTCTAAAAGCATCTGCCATCGCTTGAGGAACTAGCGCTTCTGCTCTAATAACTTCTGCTCGCGCTTTTTCAGCCTCTGCTTTCATTTCTTGTTCATAAGCAACCGCCATAGCTCTACGCTCTTCCGCTTTTGCTTCTGCCACCTTAAGATCGGCCATTGCTTGATCTGTTTGTAGTTGTGCACCAATGTTTACACCTACATCTACATCTGCAATATCAATGGATAAGATCGTAAAAGCAGTACCTGCATCCAATCCACGAGACAACACTAGCTTAGAGATTTTATCAGGATCTTGCAATACTTCTTTATGCGATTGTGCAGAACCAATTGAAGTTACAATACCTTCACCTACACGAGCAAGGATTGTATCCTCGCCTGCTCCACCTACTAATTGTGAAATATTTGCTCGTACGGTAACTCGAGCAACTGCAATAAGCTGAATACCATCGGCTGCAACAGCCGCCACCTTAGGGGTAGTAATCACCTTTGGGTTAACCGACATTTGAACAGCTTCAAACACTTCTCTACCTGCCAAATCAATAGCAGTAGCTTGTTTAAAATCAAGTGCAATATTGGCCTTATCTGCCGAAATTAGAGCCTTAATAACTAACGGAACGTGCCCGCCTGCCAAATAATGTGTTTCTAACTCCGATGTTGTTACATTAAGTCCTGCCTTGGTAGCTGTAATCATTTGATTTACAATTACACTTGGAGGCACTTTACGAATGCGCATAAATACTAGTTCAAATAGCCCTACTTTAACTCCTGAAAAGATAGCTGTAATCCATAAATTGATAGGAATGAAATAAAGGAAGATTACCAAAAAGACAATCGCCCCAAATACCATTACTAATAACCCTACTCCTGATGTTCCCACGTTTAATTATTTAATTGTTCAACATAAATTATTCTTCCTTCAATGTTAGTTATTTTAACTTTAGAACCACTATCAACGAGTTCTCCTAAGGTTGTAACCTCCATTTTTTCATTTTCAAACTCTGCATTACCAATAGGCCTTAAAGCAGAAATTGCTACTCCTTCATCACCTAGATTAATAGCCATTGGAATGTGATCGTTTACTCTACTATTGATGGTGGAGTTTAACGCAAATCTTTTCCAAACACCCGATTTAAGGCTTATAACAATGGCAACGGTAGAAATAATAACAGTGACAGCTGCAATGCCCCAACCCATTGGAGCACCAAAATTTAAAAAGCCATAAGCTACACCTGCGATAACGCATAATAAGCCCAAAATTCCAACAATCGTTGTACCTGGCACAAAAATTATTTCAACAATAATAAGCCCAACACCTATACTTATAATTAACACTAATATTGCCCAAACCATCATTGTACAATAATACTTAAAATGTAATTGTCAATTTTAAAAAACCACCGATATTTTATAATCGGCAATGTTAAGCGCAATTAACACAAAAACATGACCCTGGCATCAATAATAATCTACCCTCCGGAATTTGACATTTACATTTTTGACAGATACCAAAATCGCTTTCGTATAATCGCTTTAATGCACGCTCGACAGATATTATTTTGGCTTCTAAAGTACGCAAAGCTGCTTCGTTAACAGATTTATTATTAATCGCATCCATCCTACTTATTCTTCCTAAGGAGTTTTCAGGAACAATAGGTTTTGTTAACTCTTTTAGTTGGCCCATTTGAATGTTGCTCTTTCGAAGGGTTTCTTTTGCTAGTTCCTCAAATTCTTTTTTATCCATACTAAAGTTATGTCTATCCTCATTACCTGCCTATAGAAGAAGTTTATTATATTAGTATTCTATATTTCTTAATGGCCAAAAGGAAGACGAACATATTAATTATTTTGCTAATTATCTCCAATAGTTTTACATTATTTGGACAAAAGCAACGTTACATTGATAGCTTGAATAAAAGTTTAATCCATGCTGTTGATAGCCAAAAAATAGCCACTTATAATGCCTTGTCCTGGGCCTATCAATTTAGTGACGCAACCAAAGCCTTTCAATACGCAGAAAATTCGTTGCAAATTAGCTCTAAGCTAAACAACACACGAGGCGAAGCAATTTCTTATAATAGAATGTCTGCTGCCAAATTAAAATTAGGGGAGCTAAATCAAGCATTAGAGTATGCCTTAAAGGCAAAAGAAATAAGTATTAGTAATAGCGATTATAGAGTACATTCAACAAGCCTAAGACAAATAGGAAGAGTTTATGAAGCCCAAGGGAATACCCCGCAAGCCATGAAATATTATTACAATTCGTTGAGTATGGCTGATAGTATTGGCACGCCAGTACAAATTGCGAGATCGGCACTTTATGTTGCAGGCTTATATATTAGTATCAACAATTTTAGTGTTGCAAAGCATTATCTCAACTATACAATTAAGGAATTTGAAAAAGATAAATTTTCAAGAGGACTCCACCATGCCTACATTTTACAAGGCGATTATTATTTTAAACAAAACAATGCAGACTCGGCACTCATTAATTACACCATTGCGCTTTCTTATCTCGGTAAATTAAAAGATAAGCAAGGCTATGCAATAGCTACCTCAAAATTAGCCGCAGTGCTTGTAAAAAAAGGTAATTACAAAGAAGCTATTACTGGATATAACACTGCTTTAGATACCTTTAAAATTATTAACAGTAAAAAAGAAATTGTACAAACCTACATTTCACTGGCTACAGTTTATGCAAAAAACAACAACCCTACCCGTGCTATAAGCTATGCTAAGTTGGCTTTAAATCAAGCAAAAAAACAAGCCTTCCCTAACGAGCAAAAAGAAGCAAATTATACACTCTACGCAATTTATAAAGGTATAAAAGAAAAAGAAACCGCTCTTTTATACCTCGAAAACTATATGTATTTAATGGATAGCCTTACGGGAAAACAAGAATCGTGGCGAGTTGACCAGATGAAAAAATCATATGATCTGGAATTAAAACTTAATGAGCAGAAATTATCTACAGCAGTAATAACTAACCAAGCCTTAACTATAGAGAATAATAAACTGTTAAGAAATTTTTTAATCGTGCTTGTCTCTACCATTATTTTACTAGCCTTATTAATTTGGTTTGCTTTACGTAAAGCAAAAACAACTAACAGAGAATTGGAGATAGCTAACGAAGAAAAAAATGAAGCTATAAGTTTGATTTTACACGATTTAAAATCACCATTTAATAAAATAAAAGGGCTTGCACATTTACTAAAACTAGAATTAACAAACGCCAACAAATCCATTGATGATATAATTGGCAAGATTAATTTGATTGCCCACGAAGGCTTATCTCTCGTACAAAATTTAGTTGATATTAAAGCACTAAAATCTGGTTCCTATAAATTAAAGTACACCTCTTTTAACTTGTCTGATTTTTTACAAAAAAGAGTAATTGACTTTGAACAAGTTGCAACTGCCAAAAACATTAAACTAATATTTAGTTCAGATAACAATTCATGTAACGTAAAATCAGATTTAAATTCTGTAGCTCGTATTTTCGATAATTTAGTTTCGAATGCACTAAAATTTTCGCCTGCAGACGAAGAGATAGTTATTAAATGTGGACCATATAATGAAGGTTGCTATTTTTCGATTTGCGATAATGGGATTGGAATAAGCGAAGAAGACATCGACACTATTTTTGGAAAGTATAAAACCGGAAATGCACTGCCAACAGGCACTGAACTTTCTAGTGGATTAGGGTTAGCAATTACCTCATCTCTAATCCAAAAATTAGGAGGCAGCATTAAGTGCAAAAGCACACTTGGTAATGGGGCAACTTTTAAAATATTACTGCCTTATGCTCAAAAAGAAACCGATTAGTTATTTATAACTCTAATTTTTTACAGAGTTTAAAAGCCTTACAGCACTCTCTCCTAAATGTTTATGAATGATGGCATTATAATCATCACTGCCAATAAACCCTGAATTTAAAAAATCAGCTAAAACAGGAGCCCAATCATTCGATTTAGACATTAAGATCCCAAATTCTTCCGAATTTGATACTCCCGCCAAATGCCTTTTAATAGGCTTCTTCTCTTTAACAGCATTTAAATAATAGGCAAAATCTGCACTTGTAAATGCTTTATCATCCTTTTCAACAATTTTTATTGCATCACGAATAGAGTTTACATAAGTAATTTTCATAGAAGGGAAATACTCCCTTTTCCATTTAAGCAATTTAGTCTCATGAGTAGATCCTTTTGCAACATAGGCGGTCATACCTTTAAATACCACTGAAATATCTTCTAGCTTTGTAGGCTTCCCCTTTTTAGGACTGGTTAAAAGTAGAGAATTCTCATTATTTT
>CAZDQR010000278.1:0-4510 GCA_964507315.1 uncultured Roseivirgaceae bacterium | reverse complement strand
AGTAATTTTTGTAGTGCAACTACTGAAATGCCAGCATTTAGGGCTAAAACAGCCATTGTATGCCTACCGCTATGCATTGAAATATTTAAATCCTCGCCATTTTGTTGTTTTAAATCTGCATCCTTTGCCCAATCAATTAAACAGGTTCTGACATACGACCTATTACGTGGCATAGCCCAAAATATATTGTCTCCGCTCTTAGTAGTTCCTACAACAGCTAAGGCATCTAAGGCTAATTTCTTTAATGGAATTGTAACAGTTTTCTTCTTTTTCCTAGTCTTGTATGGCGTTATAGTTAATTTATTGTCTTTAATGTTGCTCCATTTAATTCGAATTAAGTCACTCAGTCGTAATCCAGTTCCACAGCTGAATAAAAAAGCCTGTTTCAAGTGGTCATTCTTATTAAATGGAGTTTTCTTTAATGTGATAACCTCGCTCTCAGATAGATATTTTATATCGGGTTCGGGCTTGTCTTTTGTCGCAACTTTGAAACTATAATCCATTTCAATGTGGATAGCGAGTTTGTCAATTACAGCTACTTTTAGAATCCGTTTTAATACTGACAATATGGATTTTCTTGTACTGTATGCTCTTTTTATTCTTAACCAAGCATTAAAGTTTTTAACCCATTGAGCGTTATTGATAGCTCTTAAAGCAATGTCATCGTGTTCGTACTCCTTTAGGCTAGTTTTAAGTAAAACTGTAACAGGTTTTAGGTGTGGATGCTGTTCTTCAAATTGCTCAATGTATTCAATTGCGCCAATCTTAACGTTGGCAATTTTTTCTGTTCCCGTTTTAAGTTCTTTGAGCCACTTACTTTTAGCTTCATCTGCTTCACTATGTGTTGTTCTGTCTTTCGCAGAAAATTTGGGAATTTTTCCACTATCATTTTTCTTGGTATAATCCTTGCTAACTTCAAGTTTAGTAAATTTGTACTTGCGTTTTTTTGTAGTGGTGTCGTAGAAATCGAAGTAAATTCTAAAACCTCCATTAGTTAGTGCCTTGTAACGAGTTATTATCATATCTAATAATTAGTAACGTAAAAGTAACACAAAATGCCTAAAGCACCGTAAAGTAACGTAAAGAGTAACACAGTAAAAATGCCTTTTAGATATGATTAAGGGCATATAATAGTAGTAAATAAATGTTCAATAATAGTATTTTTGGCGGGTGAGAAAAGCAATTTATTTTATAATTATGTTAACGGCAATGGCTTGTGATAAATCAAACGAGCCTAAAGAAATAATGTCCAATGAACAGATGGTTAATTATTTAATTCAATTACATATAGCCGAAGCTGAGGTGCAAAACCTTCGATTAAGAAAAGATTCTTCTGAAACAGTATTTAAAGTGTATGAAAAGCATCTGTTAGAAAAGAATAGCCTAACCGATACTCTTTTTATAAATAGCTATAATTATTATCTTAACAACCCTGCGGACCTAGAGCTTATTTACGAGGCCGTAGTAGATAGCATTAGTGTTCGTAAATCAATTGATGACGGCAAAAAATGATTTATCCAGATTCGATTGAAAAAAAAGTAGGGTTTTCGACTATTAGGGAGCTATTGGTGCAGGAATGCAAATCCCCATTGGGAGAGCGTTATGTAACCCTTATGAAGCCAAGCTTCAACCAAACACATATTCAGTTATGGATTAATCAAGTTGATGAATTCAAAAATGGTATTGCCCAAGGTGCTATTCCAGGTATCGGAGATTTTTTTGATATTAGGTCTGCCTTAAAGCAGGCAGAGGTGGATGGTGCTGTACTTGAAACAGAATATTTAAATCAAATAGCACAAACACTTGGGGTTGCGGGCGAACTACACGAGAGCATATCCATTCTGGATGAAGTAAGTTATCCCGAATTGCTCAAGCTTACAGATAAGGTATCATTTCCTAAGGAGCTATTGGTAAGACTTGCAAAAGTGTTTGATAGTGATGGAAAAATTAAAGATGATGCCAGTAGAGAATTAAAAGAAATTCGTAAAAACTTTAGAGTTGAAGAAGGGCGTTTAAGATCCATTATCCAAAAGGCATTTAAGAAGGCACAAAAAGATGGATTTGTGCCCGAAGGCACTACAATATCTGTTCGAGAAAACAGAATGGTAATTCCTATAAATGCGAGTAATAAAAGGCATATTCAAGGATTTGTACACGATGAGTCGGCCTCTGGCACTATTGCTTTTATTGAACCTGTTGAATCGCTTGAAGCTAATAATAAAATTCGTGAATTGGAGCTAGCAGAACGAAGAGAGATTCACGCCATTTTAAGAAATCTTACGGCTCTTATTAGAGCGCAATTGGAAGAAGTTAGATCTACTGTGTTTTTTATCGGCCTGATAGATTTTGTTAGTGCCAAAGCAAAAATTGCACTAAAGCTTTCTGCCAATACACCTAAATTAGTAGCGTATCCTCAAATTGAGTTAAAGGAAGCTAAGCATCCTCAATTGGTGCTATCATTTGCAAAAGAAAAGCGAGAGGTTATTCCATTAACAGTTGAGCTTAACGAAACCAATCATTTATTATTAATTTCTGGACCTAATGCTGGGGGTAAAAGTGTTGCTCTTAAAACCATTGGCGTAAACCAGTATATGCTGCAGTGTGGTGTTTTGCCACTGGTGCAATCAGATTCTAAGATGTCGGTGTTTACAGATATATTTATAGATATTGGTGATGAACAATCTATTGATAATGATTTAAGCACGTACAGTTCTCATTTACGAAATATGAAAACGATGCTGAAACATGCCAGCGGCACGTCTTTAATTCTAATAGACGAGTTTGGTACAGGCACTGATCCTCTTTTTGGAGGAGCTATTGCAGAAGCAATGTTGGAGCAATTTGTAGCTCAGAAATGTTTTGGAGCCATTACAACGCATTACAGTAATTTAAAGGCATTCGCAGAAAGAACTGCCGGCATTATTAATGGTGCGATGCGTTTTAATATGGAGCATTTGGAACCCGAATATGCCTTAGAAGTAGGGAGGCCCGGTAGTTCTTTTGCATTGGAACTAGCACAAAAATCTGGTGTGCAAGGCGAAGTAATAAAAAATGCTAAAAGCAAGCTCGGTGCTGATCAGCTTGATATAGAAAAACTATTGAATAAGTTAGAAAGGCAAAAACAACAACTGCGAGATAGAGGAAGTGCGCTTAAGGTAAAAGAAAATAGAGTAGCCCAACTTGAAAAAAAATATGCACAGCTAAGTGAATCTATCGAAACTAAAAAGCTCGAAATTATTGATAAAGCCCGTAATGAAGCAGCCACTTTATTAAAAGATACTAATCGACAAATAGAGAAAACCATTAGGCATATTAAAGAAAGCAAGGCGGAGAAGAAAGAAACCAATAAAGTTCGAAAATCGCTGAGCACTTTTACTGATCAAGTGCGTAAAGAATTGAGTAGTGTAAAGCAAACCAGTAAGCCTGTTGTAGTTACAGGAACTATTAAAATTGGAAGTTATGCACTTTTAGATGAAGGCACTAGCCCTGTAGAAGTAATTGAAATTAAGGGGAAAGAAGCTAAAATAATAGCAGGCAATTTTACTTCGTATGTAAAATTGAACAGGCTTAAGGTCGTATCTAATAAGGTTGCAAGGTCGGCAAGTAGAAAAGTAGTTTCCTCGCAGAACAGTTTTAATTTAATCGATAAGCGAGCTAATTTTTCTGTAAAGCTAGACGTTCGTGGTAAGCGTAGCGAAGAGATTTATACCTTAATTGATGCTTTTATGAATGATGCCGTAATGTTGGATCAGTCTGAAGTGCGTGTGTTACACGGTAAGGGGAGCGGTGTACTGCGAGATATTATTCGACAGCAATTAAAAGAGTATCCTTTTGTGAGCCATTTTGAAGACGAACATGTAGAGCGGGGAGGAGCTGGAATTACTGTTATTTTTTTGGCATAAAAAAGGCAACATTAAGTATTAATGCTGCCCTTTTTTACTGGTTATATAAGTGTTTTATAAACCCATATTAAAAGCCCAAGCACCATTAATGCCACTAGCTCTTCCATTAGGGTCTGTATAATCAAACGTCATTTTTAAAGAAGTTTCGCTAACTGTTATTTTAATTTCAGTTTCGTTAGCTGTGCCAGCATCTCTAATAATTGTATTTACATCCACAGATTCTGTTCCAGCATCTTTAAAAGCCCATGAGCCAGAAGTTGACCAAACAGTTCCTTCTCTTCCTTCTGAAATATTAGAAGCAGCATATGATCCATTCGCATTAATAACTACTGAAAAGTTAGTCCAATTTGCTATTTCGTCAGATCCATCTAATGATATATCATTTGCTGAAGTACCAACTTTCCAAGATTGTGCTAATAAAGCAGTTTGTACTTCTTCTGCAGATGGTGTTGGTTCAACAGGGTCTTTACAGCTCGAAACAATTACTAAACCTAGTAATAATGCTAGTGAAGTGATTTTTAATTTGTTCATAATTAAATAATTAAAGTTCTAATTGATTTGTTAATATAGTTCTAACGCTAAAAGTAACTAAAAAATTGAATACGTTT
>CAZDQR010000277.1:0-4533 GCA_964507315.1 uncultured Roseivirgaceae bacterium | reverse complement strand
TTAATCAATGTGGACTTACCAACATTGGGTTTTCCAATGATGCTTACGAACCCTGCTTTGTGCTTTTTTTTAGACATAAAAAATAATATGTTGCAAAGGTATTTGTTTTTAATTAATAGCAGTCTATTTTTGTACTCCCTTAGCAAAAGGCTTAGGAAAACAAGTAAAATATATTTAGAATTTGGTCCGTGGCATGAGTCATAAAGTCTAATTTTAAATTAAAAATATATCGCGGGGTGGAGCAGTTGGTAGCTCGTCGGGCTCATAACCCGAAGGTCGTTGGTTCAAGTCCAACCCCCGCTACTCTTTAAAGGGTGTCGCATGCGACACCCTTTTTTTATGCCTTTTTTTAGCTTGAACTTACTTTTCGCCCTACCTTAGGATTTTTAACGCATAACCAATATTGTACATGAAGAGGTTTATTCTGCTTATAAGTTTAGCAATGTCGTTACAAGTTCAGGCGCAAAACGATTCTATTCGTACTAATTCTGATATTGTTCTATTAAAAAATGAGAACCAATTACTTCCATTTAAAAATCTAGGGGATTTATCTATCTCATATACCAATGAAATACTTGGGAGTTTTGGTGAAAGGTATTCCCAGAATAGTGGAGCTAACACTGTACTTATTACCTCAGATTTTAAAAGAACGCAGAGCACGAACAAAAAAATCCTAGTACTTTTTGGAGATTCATTAAGTTTAAATAGCACTCAATTAGAGAGGTTTAGCGCGATTGTTTATGCTGAAAATAATAATTCTCACACCCTCGATTTAATCACTCAAAAACTATTTGGAGGCTTGTTTTTTACAGGAATTTTAAATAAAGAGCTGTATGGTTTTAGAAAGGGCGATGGTATCCAAACCGAAGGAAATCTTCGGTTTAGTTTTGGTAACCCTTCAGAAGTGGCCATGGATTCTGCTTACTTACACCATAAAATTGACTCCATCTCCTTAATGGCTATTGATTCAGGAGTTGCTCCAGGCATACAAGTATTAGTTGCTCGAAATGGAAAGGTGATATTCCATAAAACCTACGGGTATTTAACATATGATAATAAAGAGCCAGTAAAGGAGGAGTTGCTGTATGATTTTGCATCAATTTCGAAAATTACAGGTGCCTTGCCTGCCTTAATGCAGTTGTACGATCAGGATAAGTTTAGCCTAGATGCGACTATGGGTACTTATTTGCCCTATTTTGCTAAAAGTAACAAAAAGGATTTACAGTACCGCCAGGTACTCTCTCATAATGCGCAACTAAAAGCTTGGATTCCTTATTGGACCACCACCATTAAGAAAAATGGAAAGTATAAAAGGAACACCCTTTCTCATGATTCAACGGCAAACTATTCAACAAAAATTGTGGAGAACCTTTATTTACATAAAGATTATCGAGATATTATTTATAAGCAAATTCGTAAATCTTCTTTACGGGAGGAGGCCGGCTATAAATACTCTGGATTATCATTCTACCTCTACCCAGATATTATTGAGAAAATTACCAACCAAGATTTTGAAACCTATTTAAAATCAAACGTATATGAACCATTGGGGGCAAGCACGATCACCTACAACCCCTTGAGATTTTATCCCTTAAATCAAATTGTGCCTACGGAAATAGATACATTCTTTAGAATGGCTCCGTTAAGAGGCACTGTGCACGATGAAGGAGCCGCTATGATGAAAGGCGTCTCTTCCAATGCAGGGCTTTTTGGCACAACACTTGATTTGGCCAAAATAATGCAAATGTATTTATGGATGGGTCGCTTTGGGGGAGAGCAGCTTATTTCTAAAAATACAATGGAGTTGTTTACGGATTGCCATTACTGTAATGAAGGCAACCGAAGAGGTCTCGCTTTTGATAAACCTGTTTTGATAAATAAAGAAAATGGCTCAACGGCTATTGATGCTTCTGCACATAGTTTTGGGCACGCTGGCTATACTGGCACATTCGCTTGGGCCGATCCAGATAATGGGTTGTTATTTATTTTTATGTCAAATAGGGTTTATCCTACAAGAGACAATCGTAAGCTTTACCAATTAAACATTCGTCCAGCTATGCATCAAGCAATTTATGATGCGATCAAAGAATTTTCCGAGTAAATCTAACATATTGATATTCATTAATTTGCAAAGAAGCCTAGGTTAAGATACTAAGGCCATCTACGTATAAAAGCGGGTATAAATTGAGTTGGAGACTGCTCAACTTTGTATTACCCAATAAAAAGATATGAAGATGAAATCAGTAGGAACACTCGTAAAACACCCCATAGCCTTCGTGCTAATTGTATTAATGTTAATTTTTGTTTTGTTACTTTCTTCAAGAGCAGCCGAAGCGTCTGACATGCCGGCTGTTAAACAAATTGTTGAAGTAGTGGATGGCAACACACTTAAGGTTACAACCATTGAAGATGATACGTTTACAGTAAAACTTAAAGGAGTAGATGCTCCAGAGTTAGGACAAGCCTTTGGCCAAGAATCTTTGGAATATTTGCGAGAGTTGGTTACCGAAAAAGATGTATTAGTAGAATACAGTGGTAAAGATAGATGGGGTAATAGACTGGTTTATATTACCACAAAAAGCGGTAAAAGCATAAACGAAATAATGATTAAAGAAGGTTTTGGCTGGGTTGATAGGTTTTTTGTAAGCCAAGTGGAGTTAATGAAATTGCAAGAATCGGCAAAAACTAAAAACTCTGGGCTTTGGGTTAAAGAAGAGCCATTGGCACCTTGGGTATATGATCGTAATCAAATAAGGGCTAATTCTGACGGAAGATAATAGTAGAGGCTTAAATAGCCTCTTTAGAAATAAAGTATTTTTTTGGTTATTTTTTATTGCTCCGTCAATTGACGGGGCAATTTTTTTGCGTTCAGTTTGTTAAGTAAGTATGATAAACAAGTTGATATTACTATTGCTCTTAGTTGGCTCTTCGGCAATGGCACAAAATAGTGTACGAGTCTTGGCTACTACTCAGCGCACTGTTTCTGCTAATTATTCTAAAGATAGGACTTACTCCTATTTCAAATTTGTGCATCCCTACGATTTTTATTTTGATCAAAAAGTAAAAGAGTATGAAGAAAGAATGGTTGCCAATGTAAAAAAGCACAAAAAGTTAGAGAAGCTTATGAAAAAGCCTCAATACACAGACCCTTCTTATTTTGGTCATAAACGAAAGCCAAAAAAGCGTAAGCCTGGTAAACGCAAATTTTGTACAGAGTGCGAAATTGTGCATTAATTTCCACACTTAGTTGTCATTACAAGCCGTAAGGCTTGTAATCTGCAGGCTCAACCGAGCCTGACTTATATTCATCAGCAGTAGTCTAGCTAAGGTCAGACGATAGTCAGACCGGTGTTAATGAGGAAATTGCTCGGTTTCCTACCCATACTAGTGCAATTTTGGTAAGCATTTTAAGCCGAACTGAGGATATTATCTTATTTTTACACTCTTGATTTTATTTTTCAAGAAACCGATAGATGTAAAATAATTATGGGAAAAGATTCTGCTAAAAGCGACATTCAACGCAATCCAGGAATGGAGCTGGATATGAGCTTGATCAATGCAATAAAAATAAATAAGAGTGCTGTTGAAAGGCGGGCTGCCACAATGGGCACAAGACGAGCCGTTAAAAAAGAATGGCAAGCGGCTTGGCTTTTACGTGCAATTACGTGCATCGATTTAACCACCTTGGCAGGTGATGATACCGATGGCAATGTAGCTCGGTTATGCGCCAAAGCGCGTCAGCCTGTTCGAAAGGATATTTTGCAAGCACTAAATTTTGATCAGCCTTTGACAACAGGAGCCGTTTGTGTGTATCATAATTTAATTCCAGCGGCACTTAAAACCCTTAAAGGAAGTGGTATTCCAGTAGCAGTTGTTTCAACTGGTTTCCCTGCAGGCCAAATTACTAGTGAACAAAAAATAGAAGAGATTAAAGCTTCTGTGGCTGCGGGTGCAAAGGAGATTGATATTGTAATAAGCAGAGCTAACGTGCTTATGGGTAATTGGGAAGCGCTTTATAACGAAGTAAAAGCATTTAGAGAAGCCTGTGGAGATGCTCACTTAAAAACTATTTTGGCAACTGGAGAATTAGCTACTTTAACTAATGTGGCAAAAGCTAGTCAAGTATGTATGATGGCAGGGGCCGATTTTATCAAAACCAGTACAGGCAAAGAAAGTGTAAACGCCACCTTACCCGTAAGTTTAGTAATGGTAAGAGCCATTCGAGATTATTACGAAAGAACAGGTTTTAAGGTGGGATTTAAGCCTGCAGGTGGAATTAGTAAGGCAAAAGATGCCATCACTTGGCTCATCTTAATTAAAGAAGAACTAGGAAACGATTGGCTGAATAACCACTTATTTAGGTTTGGTGCCAGCAGTTTGCTTGGCGATATAGAAAGACAATTAGAACATTTTACTACGGGTAGATATTCTGCTAGTTACAGACATCCGGTAGCTTAATAAAAATATAATGAGTGTAGCTTCAATTTTTGAATCAATGGAATACGGACCAGCTCCAGAATCTAAAGACATGGC
>CAZDQR010000276.1:0-4548 GCA_964507315.1 uncultured Roseivirgaceae bacterium | reverse complement strand
TGGGCAAGCAAATTGAAACTGCTTGGATTCGTCAATATGAAATAGATGATGATGGGTACCCACTTTATATTGTTGCCTCTGGTAACTCAGTAGCCAACACGCAATCAGCGGCCAAATTGCAAGCAACAGAACTGGCTAAATTAGAATTAGCAGGATCTATATCTACCCAAGTAGCGGCATTAATAGAAAGTAGTATTGCCAATCAGCAATTTAATGCTGAAGAAGCCGCTTCTGTTACAAAAACTGTAGCTGCAGCTAAAAACATTATTGCACAAGAGCTAGGTAGAACTATCCCATTATTTGAAATTTATAGAACGCTTGATAATAAAAATGTAGAAGTGTTTGTAAGAATGGCTTATAATTCTCAGAAAGCAAATGAAGTTGCAAAAAGAGCTATTACAAAGAAATTAGAAGAAGAAACGGATATAGCACATGATAAGTTGGAAAAACTTATGAAATGGGATAACTAAAATATACCTGGAAAGATATGTTTTATGTCGAATTTAGTTTGACATATCTAGACACATTAGCCGTATTGGCCATTTTAGATTTTTAACTGTGAAAGGTTGGTTTAATTGCGAACCAACCTTTCTTTGTATTTATGTTATGAGAAAACAACTATTACTAATTGCATTTGTTTGCTTTAACGTTGGAGTATATGCTCAAAAAGATGCTCCTTTTTGGTTAGATCCGTATCAGCGAGAATCGAAATATCCAGCCGATCAATATATTGTTGGTTTAAATTCAGAATTGGTGGGTAAGAAACAGAGTTTGTCTGCCATTTACAAAAACCTAAATCAAGCCTCTCGCAACCAAATTATTGAGTCTATTCACGTAAATGTGAAGTCAGAAACGGTAATGAATATTTCCATTGTTAATACGGAATCTACGCAGTTATTAGACCAAAACTCTGTTTCTATTTCTAAAGCAGAGTTGGTGGGCCTCAAATTTGAAAACTACTATACTAAAAAGAAGAAAACAGCCTTCTCATTTTCCTACGTTAAAATTCAAGACATTATTGAATTTAACCTTGATATAATAAAAGTAAATACAGCAGCTATTGATAAAAACGTTGCTATAGCCAACACCAGTATTGCGAATGGCAATAAAGAAAAAGCCATTGATTTATTGTTTGAAAGCCAAGTAAAGCTGAAAGAAATAAACCAGGCTGCGGTAATGCTAATGGCCTTGGATCAAGACGACCAACTTGATTTTAATAAGATTGGCCAGATGAAATTAGATATAGCACAAGGTACTAATGATTTTTTTAATAAGGGAACACTAAATGTGCAAGAACTAGCTTCGTTTTATGCGTATGGTTTGCAATTGCAATTAGGTGATGCTGGCATTTCAGTATGTAAAGGAAATGTTGGCTATGAAACATCAGGCGTGGAAAGTAAGTTTTCTGCCGAATTCAACAATCGTGTGCTTAATAAGTTAAGCGATTTAGAATTAGTTAAAATGGGAGAATCTGGTTGTGACTTTACGTTGTCGGGTAACTTTAATAATACGAACAATACCGTAGTGCTAGTTACTAATTTGGTGGATGCTACAGGAAAAGTAAGAGCAACAGTGAATAATAAATTTCCTTATGAGTCGATAAATTTTGGAGAACTAACATTTATGCCCGAAAATTATGACTACATCAACAAGTTATCACTAATAAAGCTAATATCAACCGAGAATTCATATACCATTAAAAAAGTAAATCTATTTAAAAATCCCATCCAATTATCAGTGCAGTTAAATGGGAATTCAATGAAAGATATTCCAATTCATTTTAAAATTATTAGAAAGGATGAAGTTGAATACCAAACAGTAATTACATCCAATAAAATGGGAGTAGCTGAATTGGTTATTAATACCGAACAAATTAAAAAAAGCGGAGAACTAATATTGCATGCAGATGTAGATGTTGCTGCTTTACTAGGTGCCGGTGAAGACAGCGAGTTTATTAAAAAAATATTAACCGAGTACCCTTTGCAAGAGCGGCTCATTAAACTGAATGTGCTAGCACCAACTATTTACGTGAGTTCAAAAGAATACTCTCTAGGTAAGCCTCTAGGCATTTCAGTTTTGGCGCCATCGTTAAAAAATGCACTAATTGAGCTTGATTATAAATTTGTTGATAAGGCTGAGGGAGCGGATTTTCTAATTATAATTGAATCTGAAACACGCAGTGGCCAAGGGCAAGGTAAATCTATACACTTTTCTTATTTAGATGCAACTGTTTCTATGGTGCGCTCAGAAACAGGTAAAGAGATTTATAAAAGCTCACTTTCTAGCGTAAAAGGAAGTGGGGCCAATTTTGATTTAGCCAGTGCCAAAGCTTATGAAAAGGCAAAAAAATCGATTGGAAACGACATTTCTTACGAGCTAGAATTTAATCAAAAGTAGAAACCTAGCGTCCTACTTTTAGTGCGTAATCCAATAATTTGTTATACACTTGGTTGGCGGCCTTGCTACTAGAAGTGTTAATCATCCTATCATAGCCTGGGTAGTCTGGCTCACTCTTTCTCATATAGTCGGGTAGTGCTCGTTTGTTTCCTGTGTAACTTCCAATCCACTTTTTGCTCCAATCATCGGTGCCTGAGCCAGACCCGGAATATAGTACTGTGCCTGTTTTTATATCAATAACCTTATAAGAACAGCTTACTACTGCGTCAGCTTTTTTTTCATATACTTTAGCTTGAGCATATACTTTCCCTTTTATTTTTCTTGTTCTTTCTTTCCCTTTTTCATCTTTGTATTTTTCTGTTCTGATTGTAACTTCTTTGGAATAGGATTTATCTACGGGACCACTTTTTTGCCGGTCGATAAAACTTTTTGTTACATTGCCTACAAGCAAAACATCTACTCCTTTAAGCTCTCCAATTTCTGCAGTTGTACTTTCATCCATAAGGCCAGAAACGGCTAATTCTTGCTCTTTTATTACATTATCTAATTGGTTTCTATCAATTACTTCAAAAAATTCTAGTTCAGATGCCTTGCTAGTTAAATAATCAAGCAGCTTATCACTTACAATAGCTCCTAAATCTCCATATTGGCTACGCCCAGATTCAAATTTCATTAATCCCATTCTAGTAGTTCCTAGTTTCCTAACTTCCTGGTATCTATCGTTTGCATCACGGTAGTCGGGTACATATTCATTTGCCCAGCGGTATCTTTTTGCGGCCATTCTTGCATTTAATTTGCTGCCTTGGCTTTCCAATTTTCGAGCTTCAGCATAATGCATTTTTGCAGCTTCTTCTTTAGCTGTTGCTAAGTTTTGTTTTGATTTTTTAAGCACGTCTTTATAATCGCCATAGGTAGGATGAAAACCAGGATTTTTCTTTTTTGCTCCTTGAAATGATTTGGTTGGTACTTCTTTTAAAATATTATCAGTAAGCCGCATTGTTTTGTACAACCTAATAATCTCGGCTATATCCGAAACGGTTTGGTCTCCTTCAAATGATTCAGTGTTTTCTTCAAGCAGTTCTATTTTGTTTAGATTGGCCTGCACAGAGCGATTATAGCTTTCGTGCAAGTACCCTTGTGCTGTTGAAATTTGACCTTTTTTTGTGGCAAGTTTTAGGGCAGATGCAGCATTCATGGCTGCTCTGCTGTAATTACCACTTTTTATATACTTTTTAGCTTCTTTATTATATTGGTTTACCTTTTTTCCTTCGGCTACTCTGTACGTTTTTAATGTATAATTTGGTTGCGCTAAAGCACTCAAACTGAGCACTGACACGAATAATAGTATAAGAGTGTTTTTCATAATAAAAAGTGGTTAAGCGATAAGAATACTAATCTAATTAAAAGATTAGTGTTTTACAGTTTTCTAGACTAAAAGTCAAAAACAGTGCCGAATTAATAACTAAAGTTTGATTTGAGGATTTGATATACTTCCAAGGTAGGAAAGCCCATTACATTATAATAAGAACCTTCAATTCGTTCAATGCCGATGAGGCCAATCCAATCTTGTATGCCATAACTTCCTGCTTTATCATTTGCTTTACCGGAGGCTACATAATGAGAAATCTCATTTTCTGCTAAGTTTCTAAAAGTAACACTTGTGGCTACGCTAAAGGCATGCTCTATCTCATTGGCTCTAATTACTACTCCTGTAATTACATTATGTGTTTGGCCAGATAAAGTAGTAAGCGTTTGTATTGCATTCTCTGCGTTAGTAGGCTTGCCGAGTTCTTTGTTATTCGCAATAACAGTGGTGTCTGCCGTAATTAATATGTGGTCTTTTGCAAGATGCATGTGTGCATCAGCTTTTTGCTTGGCTAAATATAAAGCGGCATCAATGGGTGCAATGTCTGTAGGTACAGACTCTTCAACAGGTACGGTTTTAACCGTAAAAGGTATTTCTAGCATTTCTAAAAGCTCTTTTCTGCGTGGGGAGCCAGATGCGAGTATTACAGGATATCTTAATTGGATCATCTTTTAAGCTCTGCTTTTCCATTTAGACTTAGCAACTATGGTATTATTGCGATGATCTTTTTTTGAAACGGGGCTTTCGATACTTAAAGTAGCCATTATTGCGGCTATTATTTCTTG
>CAZDQR010000275.1:0-4571 GCA_964507315.1 uncultured Roseivirgaceae bacterium | reverse complement strand
AATCAATTACATACTTACCCTTTGCCAATAATAATGCCTTATTAAAGGTTTTGCAGTGGCCAATGTTTGTTGCATTCAACAATAATTCACAGTGTTTATGCGCAACGAGCTCTTTAATTAGCTCTTGGCTATTATCTGTGCTGGCATCATCTGCAATGATTAATTGGATATTGGTATAATTTAATCGCCCAATAGAAGTTAATGCATCTTTCAAATAAGCTGAATGATTAAAACTTATGCAAATAATGGTAACAAGTGGTTGCTGCATTCTTATAGAGATAGGTTATAGTAATTTTTATCACTTATCACAGCACCTCTTGCTTTTTTAAAGTTAAACAACCCTGTATTTATTATTCCATTTATACTAGACACACCTAAATCAAGCGTTTTAAAATTGTTTGCATAACAATACAAGTAAATATTCTTTAATAAGTACGTTAGCCCACTAACAGTCCTGTATTCTAAATGGTCTGAGTGATAAAAATTATACAAAACTGAAGTATTGATCTTTACAGAAACTGTTGCTGCAATTAAAATATTCTTATCCCATAATGCAAACAATAAATAGTTTTCAGGACAAGCTTTAATTGTTTTTTGTAAATCATCAAACGACATACTTGGCCTATTTCCCCTACGGGAAAGTGTATTCTCTATTAACTCATAGATTACAGGCAAGTCATTTATCGAAGCTAATTTAAATGTATAACCTAATCGTTCACATTTATTAGATCTTATTACTTCACTCCTATCTGCAACATCTTCAAAATTTAATTTATCAACATTAACGTGTTGATTAGTCTCTGTCAATACTTTTTTAAAACCAAACTGCTCCAAACTCTCTTGTATAAAAATAGCTTTATAAAAATGAGAAGGAAAATGACGAATCTTAACTTTTCTCACCCCTGTCTCTTTTAGTGCATAAACCAAAGATTTAATAAACCAAGCCAGTTCACTTTTCGTTATTTTTTCTGCTATATCTAAGGAGCCAAAAGTTGCTTGAGCTCCAGATATTGCTACCTTGTCATCAAAATGAAAATATATTTGAGCTAGAGGCTCCCCTCCTACCAATTGCCATCCTTTTACATTGAAACGCTTATTAGATAAAAAGGAAGTTGAATTAAAAAAATGAGCACCTTCCATACTTTCTGCAGGGCTAATTTCTTTTATCTGAAGTGTTTCGTTGCTACTGTGATTCATCTAGTGCCAAAGTAGTATTTTTGATTTATAACTCATCAATTAATAAACAGTTTAGACCAATTGACAGACCATTTTTTTACAATTAACACCAATGGCACTGGCCTTTATAAAGAAAAAGGAAGCAAATTTTATGCTTTCGCATTTGCTGTTCAATCAAAAGAACAGGTTGCAGAAGAAATTGCAACACTGCGAAAAACCTACCATGATGCAAGACATTTCTGTTATGCATACATAATAGGAAATGAAAGTGAGTTAATAAGAGCCAATGATGATGGAGAACCAGGGCACTCAGCAGGAGACCCTATTCTTGGACAAATTAAATCTGCTAATTTAACAAACACCCTTGTAATAGTAGTTCGATATTTTGGTGGCACCAAATTAGGTGTAGGAGGCCTAATAAATGCCTATAAAACAAGTGCAGAAGAAGCTCTTTCGCAAAGTAGAAAGGTAAAAGAATACATTACTTCTAAAGTTAAGATCAACTACTCGTATAATGCCACCAACGAAGTAATGAAACTTATAGATAAATACGAGCTTAAAATAATCGAGCAAGAATTTCTAGAAGCATGCTCACTAGAAGCTTCCATTATTGTGAGCAATCACAAAAACCTTATCGAAGAAGTGCAATTTCTCCAAGATACCAATCACGATATTAAATTAATTTAGGTCATATTCGAGGCTTTTTTATTACTTTATAAAGATTTTAATGACTCATATAAAGTATTTTAACAAAACAAGAAAAATAAACGTATAGTACTTGGCTATACAAGGTACTTTAGCCGTACAAGATAACAACAACTCAAAATAACTCTTTATGAAACGACAAAACTCAATTCTTCTTCGGTATTTATCCGAAAAAATTCCAATACCTATGAATGCAAAAACAGGTTATTAAACTACAACTAATCAACATCAGAATTATTTTTTTTGATTTGGTTAAAAAACTCAAAATATGAAATTGGAAAATACTCAAACTCAAATGCGCAAAGGCATACTCGAGTACTGCATATTGCAGATTATTGCTCGAGGCGAAGTCTATGCATCAGATCTCTTACGAGAGCTCACTGATGCTAAAATTATGATTGTAGAAGGCACCTTATACCCTCTGCTCACCCGTTTACGAAAGGCCGGCTTGGTTGAATATAAATGGGTAGAATCATTGTCAGGTCCACCACGTAAGTATTATACGCTTACAAAGGATGGCTCATCTTTCCTTGATAACCTGGATCACACCTGGGCTGATTTAGTAAAATCGACCAAGTTAATTACAACCCGAACCAAGAAAGCTAATAAGTAATTTTAGCACCTGACGAAAACATTAAAACAATGAAAAAAAATATAAGTATCAACATAAGCGGCATCATCTTTCACATAGAAGAAGATGGATTTGAGCGCCTCAAAGAATACCTAGATTCTATTAATAAATACTTTTCAACCTTTGAAGATAGCAGCGAAATTATCGCAGATATTGAAAGCAGAATTGCAGAAATTTTTCTGGAAAAACTAAAGGATGACAAACAAGTAATTACTAATGAAGATGTAACTATACTCGCTACCACCATGGGTAGCATTCAAGATTTTCAGGCAATAGAAGATACAGATGAAGGATTTAGTACTTCTGAGGATTCTAAACAACATGAAGACACAAGTAAAGGAAATATCCCATATACTAAGAAAAAGCTATATAGAGACAACCGAAGAAAGTTAGTTGGAGGTGTTGCATCTGGCATAGCCAACTACTTCTCCCTTGATCCGGTTTGGATACGACTAGGCTTTATTGTACTTCTTTTCGATGTATTTATCACATTTTCTTTGAGCCCAATCGCATTTGTAGCTTATTTAATAATGTGGATAGCAGTTCCTGGTTCTGATGTGCTAGAAGAAGACAAATCTATGAAAAAGCTTTACCGTAATCCAGATGGAAAAGTAATTGCTGGTGTTGCCCAAGGCCTTGCAAAATACCTAGATATAGACATTACTGTTGTACGGGTATTATTAGTATTATCTATTTTTCTAGGTGGCACAGGGCTATTGATATATGCTGTATTATGGATAATTCTACCTGAAGCCACGAGTATAACCGACCGTGTGCAAATGGAAGGGGAAGAAATCACCCTAGAAAATATTGATTCGAGTATTAAAAAAGCACAGGTAAAAGAGGCAAACCCTACAGAAGAATCAAAGCTATCTTCTATACTATTGTTCCCATTTAGAATAATAGGAACGATATTCAAAGGAATTGCCCACGCTCTTTCACCAATATTTAGATTTTTAGCACAGATCGTAAGAGTATTTGCGGGTCTTGTTATTACCTTAATTGGAGTAAGTACTTTTTTCTCCATTACTGTAGTCATTATTGCTCTGTTAGGCGTTCTTTCTGGTTTATCTTATGTACACCTAGATTTTATACCTTTTGATGTGCTAACCGAAACACTGCCAACTGTTGGTATTATTGGCAGCTATTTAGTTGCTGCCATCCCCTCCCTACTCTTGTTATTGGTAGGTGTATCATTGCTTTCTAAAAAATCTGTTATTTCTCCAACATTCGGATGGGCTCTATTTGGTATCTGGATAGTGGGAGCAGGAATGATGGCCGTTACAATCCCAAAAGTACTTTTTCAATACAAAGAAAATGCACGAATATCTGAAACAACTATGTTTGAATCAGGTTACGAGAGCCTGTATTTTGATATAAATGAAACAGGCTTGGGAGACTATAGTGGATTAAGATTTAAGATGAAAGGCTATGATGGAGACCAAATAAAATTGGTGTCAGAATATTCAGCAAAAGGCCCTAATAAAAGAGAGGCAGCAAAAAATGCTAAAATGATTGTTTATAATGTCATCCAAAAAGATTCTATTCTTTCGTTTGATTCAAATATTGAATTTAAAGATGATGCCATTTTTAGAGATCAAGAGTTAAAATTAACGTTAATGATTCCTTATCATCTCAAATTTAAAATGGACCAGAATTTCGATGATTTATTGAAGCACGGAATTCGTTCTTATGGCTTTTATAATTCGGATATGGAAGATAATCTATTCTACTTTAATGAATCTGGATTAGACTGTGCCACCTGCCTTGTAAGTGAAAGTAGCATTGATAGGCGAAGAAGTAATTATGAAGATGTTTTTGAAGAAAGTTCTTCCACCTATGGAAACACAAAATCATATGATTTTGAGAATTTCAATGCAGTTCAGGTAAATGGACCCATAAAGATAAGCATTGCTCAAGGCGAAGAGTATCGGGTGGTTCTAAGTGGGCGTGATTCCTATTTAGAAAAAATGCATGTCTCAGAAAGTGAAGGAGTACTAAAAGTTATCTATAATGAAAAAGAGATTGATCTCCATAGAGGATATCGAAATCTAAAACT
>CAZDQR010000274.1:0-4575 GCA_964507315.1 uncultured Roseivirgaceae bacterium | reverse complement strand
TTTGAGTAATAATCACTCAAACTATGGAAAAAATAATACTCCTTTTTGCTTTCATCACCAGCTCTACATTGGGTTTAAATGCTCAATCTGTTGAGCAGAAAATTATTAATAGCTCAGGGAATCATTTTGTTAATGATAGCCAAGTAACAGTGAGTATGGGCGAGCCCATTATTGGCCACATTAAAACTGCCGATAACCACGTGAGTGTTGGCTTTATCCAATCATTTTCATTGGAAGTTGAGCTAGTTAATGGCCTTGAAGATGACCTTTTAGCATTGGTTGAAATCTATCCAAACCCTACTACAAAATACGTAAACCTTAAGGTCTCTTCTATGGGAGCTGTTTCTTCTCAAATTAATGGTGTGGTGTATAACGAAACAGGAATTGCTGTTAAAGAATTTGTGCTTGAAACTCGTGGTCATATCCAGCAGGTGGATTTTTCTAATTTACCTGGAGGGGTTTATGTGCTAAAATTATCGGATGGTTCAAAAAATAATATGTACAGAATAATTAAAAAATAATCAAACGCAACAATCATGAAAAAACTTTTACTACTAGGATTATATTGGTTAGTTACCGTTAGTGCTCTGGCAATTACAACTCCTGAAAAGATTAATTATCAAGGAGTGGCCAGAAGTGCTGACGGAACTTTGCTTGTAAATCAGAATTTAGGAATTCAAATTCAGATCAGAACAGTCAATTCGAATGGAGATGTTGTTTATTCGGAAACTCACACTGTTATTACCAACCAATACGGGCTATTTAGCTTGCAAATTGGCGATGGCAGTGTTGAGTTAGGCGCTTTTGCTTCCATTAATTGGAACGAAGATACGTTTGTGGAGCTAAGTATGGATTTTGATGGGGGCACAAATTATATTTCGATGGGAACATCGCAGTTAGTGGCTGTGCCGTATGCATTGCACGCTAAAACAGCCGACAATGTATTTAGTGGCAACTATGGAGACTTAACTAATGCTCCTGTGAATGTAAGTGATTTTGCTAATGACGCAGGATATATTACAAGTGCTAATGATGCAGATGCAGACGCTACTAACGAGATTCAGGATTTAGCTTTAGATGGCTCAACGTTAACCATTACCAATAATACATCGGCAACGGCTATTGATTTATCTTCTATTGCAGGTAGCAATACCGATGCTCAAACGTTGACTCTTACTGGTACAGATCTTGTTATTACAGGAGGGAATACAGTGGATTTATCTGGTTTACAAGATGGGTTCGAGGCCAATACTGATTCTCAATTATCAGAAGCGGAGGTAGATGCATTTATTGCTAATAATGGATATATAAGTGCTGAAGTAGATGGCGATGTTACCAATGAGATTCAAGACTTAACATTAGTTGGATCCACTTTAAAAATCACTAATAATGCTACAGCAACTGAAATAAATTTAGCTCCTTTTTCTGGCACCAATACCGATGAACAAACATTAAGCTTGGTTGGAACAGACTTATCAATTACCAACGGAAATTTAGTAGATCTATCCTCTTTAAAGGATGGAGTGAATGATGCAGATGCAGATGCTACAAATGAGATACAACAGATCTCACTAATTGGTAGTACGTTAGAAATTTCTGATGATGCATCAACGGTAGATTTGTCTTCGTTTTATGATAATACAGATGCTCAAACTTTATCTCTGGTTGGCACGGAAGTTTCTATTACTGGAGGCAACACTATTGATGTTGCAAGTTTACAAGATGGCTTTGAAGCCAATACTGATACACAGTTAACAGAAGCTGAAGTCGATGGGTTTGTCGCCAATAACGGATTTATAAATGCAGAAGTTGATGGTGATATTACCAACGAAATCCAAGATTTGTCATTGGTAGGCTCTACGCTAAAAATCACCAATAATGCAACTGCTACAGAAATAGATTTAGCTCCATTTGCAGGTACTAATACAGATGAGCAAACTGCAGATGTATTCAATTTATCAGGCACAACGCTCAATCTTTCGCTATCTGGCGATGGAGAAGCAACTAAAATGGTTGATTTATCTTCCTTAGCAGGTGCTTCTGGAAGTATTACATCCTCTGGAAATATAGCCTCTAATGCTAGTAATTATGCGTCTGAAGATTTTGTAATTGGTTCTCCGCAATTGGCAAATGATGGTGATACAAATCATCAAAAACGCTTATTTTTTGATAAAAGTAAAGCATCCTTTAGAGCAGGATATACCGCAGCAGATCAATGGGATAATTCAAATATAGGACCATACTCATTTGCAGCAGGGTATAATACAAAGGCATCTGATTGGTCATCAACAGCTATTGGTGAAAGCACAGAAGCTACTGCCCGAGGTTCTTTTGCTGCTGGCAGGTTTTCAATTGCCAGTAACTTCAGTGCTATAGCTTTAGGGCGCAGTGCAAATGCTAGTGGGGAACGATCAATCGCTATTGGAAACCTAACTAGTTCCACAGGCGATAAATCAATCGCATTGGGTCATTCAACAACAGCGCAAGCATACAAATCAACTGCAGTTGGCTCCTATAACCAATTAAGTGGAAATAGCACAACTTGGGTTGCGACAGATCCTGTATTTGTAGTGGGGAATGGAAATGGTTCTAGATCTAATGCTATTACGGTTTTAAAAAACGGTAATACAGGAGTTGGTGTAACAGACCCAGATGCTAAATTGGAAGTGAATGGTCAGGTTAAAATTACGGGAGGAACCCCTGGAGCAGGAAAACTTCTAGTGTCAGATGCTAATGGTTTAGCAACCTGGGGAGGGCCAGAAGTTGATGCACTATACCTTTCAGGAACAACTTTAAGGTTATCGTTAAAAAATGATGGATTAGCGGATAAGACAGTGGATTTATCCTCTTTAAAAGATGGTTTTCAAGCAAACACAGATAATCAAAATGCCGATGTTTTTTCTTTATCGGGTACAACATTAAACCTTTCTTTATCAGGTGATGGACAAGCCACTAAAACTGTAAACTTATCATCTTTGCAAGATGGAACGGGTACAGATAACCAATCGTTAAGTATTTCGGGCAATAACGTTACAATATCTGGAGGAAATACCATCACAATTCCATCTGGTGGAGCAGGAACTGACGATCAAGTTGTAGATTTATTTTCTTTATCAGGCACAACGCTAAATCTATCTTTAGAAAGTGATGGTCAGCCAGCAAAAACAGTAAATTTAGCCTCTTTACAAGATGGCTTTGAAGCCAATACAGATACTCAATTAAATGAAATACAAGTAGATGCATTTGTTGCCAATAATGGCTATTTATCATCTGAAATTGATGGAAGTACAACCAATGAGTTACAAACACTTTCGTTGGTAGGAACAACCCTTACAATTTCTAGTAAGAACACAGTTGATTTAGTAACGTTACAAGATGGCACAGGAACTGATAATCAAGTGGCCGATGTTTTTAGTTTAACTGGTAGTACACTAAACCTATCCTTGTCAGGAGATGGAGAAGCTACAAAAACTGTTGACCTTTCTTCTTTAGGTGGCGGTGGAGGAACCGATGATCAAACAGTAGATCTGTTTACTTTATCAGGCACCACGTTAAACCTTTCGTTAGAAAGTGATGGACAGGCCGCAAAAACAGTAAACCTTTCTTCTTTACAAGATGGGTTTGAAGCTAACACAGATAATCAAGTAGCCGATGTATTTAGTTTAACTGGTAGTACACTAAATCTATCCTTATCAGGCGATGGGCAAGTTACAAAAACCGTTGACCTTTCTTCTTTAGGTGGCGGTGGAGGAACCGATGATCAAACAGTGGATGTTTTCACTTTAACAGGTACAACTCTTAACCTTTCGTTAGAAAGTGATGGAGAAGTGACTAAAACCGCTGATTTATCAAGTTTGCAAGATGGAACAGGTACTGATGACCAAAAAGTAGATGTATTTTCTCTTTTGGGAAATAATACTTTAGTTCTTTCATTGGAGAATGATGGAGAGTTAAATAAATCTGTTGACTTGTCAGGAATTGGAGTACAGGAATTGAATGATTTATCTGATGTGAAAACTAATACAAGTAATTTGTTTTTTGGGGTAGATGCTGGAGCTAATCAAGCAGGAGCTTTTAATGAAAATATTGGTATTGGCCGTAGTGCATTGAATGCTCTTACATCAGGAGTAGATAATATAGCTATTGGTAGTAATACTTTAAAATCAGCCACTACTTCTGCCAATAATATTGCGATAGGAACAGGGGCTCTAAAGGATATAACAGTTTCACATAATATTGGTATTGGAGCTGGGGCATTGGGTGCTACTACTACTGGTTTTAGTAATGTTGCGTTAGGTACTTATGCAGGATTGTGGAATACTACAGGTGGCAGCAATGTTACAATTGGACATGAATCAAATAATCATAATTATGGATCAAGAAACACCATTATTGGTGCTTTGGCTGGCAAAAATGTTGCTTCATCATCTAGGTCTGATTGTGTTTTTTTAGGTTACAATGTAGGAGCTAATAGTACGTTAAATAACCGTTTGATGATTGATAATAGCAGTACAGCTACTCCATTGATTTATGGAGAGTTTGATAACAACATCCTTAAAGTAAATGGTACTTTAA
>CAZDQR010000273.1:0-4592 GCA_964507315.1 uncultured Roseivirgaceae bacterium | reverse complement strand
ATTCTGATTTTGTGCAAATAATTGCACAGTGGATAGGTTCTTCTATTGAAAGGGAAGAATATGAAGATAGTCTCCTAAAAAACCAAGCTTTACTCAGTACCTTATTACGAGAAATGCCTGTAGATTTTTCAGTTAGAGATGCCAATCTAAAAATGCTTTGGCAAAGTAATAAGAGTAAACAAGTTTGGGGTGATAATGAAGGGCAGGATATAGATTTTTCAGATACAGACAAAACTTCTTCGAACAAATGGAAGGATATTTTTAAACATGTTTTAAATGGAGAAACGATAAGAGGAGAAAATGATGTAAAAATTTATGGCAAGCACTATAGCTTACATAGTATAGCCTCCCCCATTACAGTACAAGGAAAAGTTGAGCAAGTAACTATTATACATATTGATATTGGCGAACTTAAGAAAGCCGAGAAAAAGCTTCAATCAAGAAATACTAAACTAAAAAAACTAAATGCCGAACTAGATCGATTTGTGTATAGTGCCTCCCATGATTTGAGAGCTCCTCTTGCATCGTTACTCGGCCTCATAGATTTATCAAGAAGGGAAAAATCAACACCTTTGCTTTCTGAGTATTTAAATTTAATGAATAAAAGCATTACCAAATTAGATAGCTTTATTTCAGACATTACCAATTACTCTAGAAACCTTAGGTTAACTACAGTTAATGAGAAAATTGATATTGAATTATTGGTAAATGAGCTATTTAGTTCATTGGCTTTTATGAGCCCAGATAAAATTGATTTTTCCATTAATGTAAGTGGCAGTGCCGATTTTAATTCAGACTCTGATCGACTTAAATTAATTATCAACAATCTGTTATCCAACAGCATTAGATACCACTCTAACTTAAGACCTTTAACTATTTTGGTGGAGGTTATTAAAGAGAAGGATAAACTTACCATTAAGGTTATTGATAATGGCATTGGTATTGAGAAAAAATATCAATCTAAGATATTCGATATGTTTTACCGTGCCAATGACCAAAATACAGGTTCTGGCCTGGGGCTTTTTATAGTTAAAGAAACCACTGATAAATTAAAAGGAAAAATAAAATTGTTTTCTGAAGTTGATAAAGGAACTGAATTTGAGATTACGCTACCAAACCCAAAAGCCTAATCATCTACAACTATTCTCAGCACTTGCTTCTCATTGGTTTCTGTAACCATTTCTAAAAAATACACACCAGCTACTACTCCCAAATAAAGCCTGTTTTGCGAACCTTCCTTAATTCCAATACCAGTAATAACTTCTTTACCTGTAGCATCCAACAACCTTGCAACACCAGGTTTATTGGCTTGCACTAATAGTTGATTGCTTGTTATTGGGTTTGGATAGCCAATCATTTTGAACACCAAAGGCTTACTAACATCCGTAGATACTGTATTACTTAACACTTGAATACCACCTGTAAGTAGCCCAAACACCAAATTGGGCTCAAGCTTAGCAAATAAATTAGCAGTTGTAACAGTAGTTAATTTTCCAAAATTTAGATTAAACGTAGTATTGGCATTTGTGTTAAGCCCTTTAATGTTTAACGCATTTTTCTCGTTTAAAAAATTATCATAAACTAGTACTTCACCAGAGTCGTTTATCGTAACCATATCGATAGATTCATTTCCATTAAAATCGGCTATTGTTACAGTTAAATTTCGTTTTGAAAAATCTTCTTCTATCCCTAAATATGCACTGCTTACAAGTTGCCAATTTGCAGATTCTAAACCAGCACTAGACGTATAATACATTAAATTCCCTGCTTGTTTACCAACAAAAAGAGCTGTCTTTGAGCCAATTGCGTATAAATAGGGCGAATCCCAACTAGTTATATCTGGTAAAACCAAATTCATTATATCGAAGTTAGAATAAGGAGCAAGAGGGTTACCTGAATGTAAATATGCAATATTTTTTACGTTGTTATTTGTGGTAATAGTTAAAACCAAATCTAAAAATCCATTCTTATTTACATCAAACATTTGAGTCTTTATTTTTTCATAACTCTGCTGTTTTAACCCTAAATAATCATCAGCCCTAAGCACAAAAGAAGGATGATTGGGTGAGCCTATATTTTCATAAAACACCAATGATGCACCCTCACCTATTATTCCTGTACCAATAAATAAGTCGTCATCACCATCAAAATCAATATCTGCAAATACCGGGCTGGCATTATGCCCCACATCAATCATTTCCTCTTTTAAAAAGCGATTATTAACAAATTCATAATTACCTGATGTACTCTTAATATAACGATATTGAAGCTCTTTATAATTTTGAAGACCATCGGGCTCGAATATATTTGGAGAGGAAAGTAAATCTAATACGCCATCGTTAAACAAGTCCAGCTCATAAAATGCAGGGTATTCCAAGCGCAACGGGTTATTTGCATTAGGAAAATCAAACGAAACAGCCTCCATTTTTGCATCTGCCATTGTGCCATTATTAATTAAATAACCCGGCAAATCGCAATACTCTTGCCCTATGAGTAAGTCTTGCATAATCTCTGATGAATACGAAAAGCTTAATATAGATTTACCACCTGAATGGGCCACTCTCCCGCCTGTAGGACATTTATTAGGCCCAAATGCATAAGTATCACAAGTACACTCCATAAAATCTCCATATTTGCGAGTTTCTCTTTTTAACTCAACACCACAAATACCAGTATTTTCTATGCTATAGTTTTTATGAAACTCAATACCTCCTCCAGTAGCAAAATTAAAATTCAAGATATCTAAATCACCATCATTATCAACATCCACGATAGCCGGTAAATCTCCACCACTAACTTGTAAATTGGTTTGCCCATTTGAGCCTTCGGTGTAAATGGTTTGATTTATTAATTTCCAATTAAGCTCTGTTACGCTAGTGTTCTCGTACAAACTCATCCCAAAAATGGAAGAAGCAAATAAATCCATTTTTCCATCGCAATTATAATCCCTTAAAAGAGCCCAGTTTTTAAGGCCTTTAGGAAATAGGCTTTCATAAAAAGGAGCGTACACATACCTGCCATTATCAAATAGGTAAGTAAATATTTTACTAGAAGCTCTATCAAAAACAAATAGGTCGTCTATGCCGTCTCGATTTAGATCTATGGTGCTAAACTGAGGTGCTATAAAACCACCAGAAAATGGCTGTGTTAGAGCCATATCATTTTCGATTACTGAAACATTATTTTCAAAAGTGTAGGTAAGCTGCGCCTTTGCCATAAAAGCAAAAGATGACAAAAAAATGACCTGCCATTTAAAAAATCTCATACCCAAAAATACACGATGAGTGGTTAACAAGACACACAAAGTAAGAGATGTTATTTTTGAATCCACATTATCTGCGTGATGTTAGAAATTCCCCATTCAAGATATTACTTTTAACATATGAGAATTGAGGAGATTTATAAGCTATTTGTCAAAAGCACGGGTATAAGTACCGATACTAGAGTTATTAAAAAAGGATCCTTATTTTTTGCTTTAAAAGGAGACAATTTTAATGGCAATTCTTTTGCCAAAGAGGCCATAAATCAAGGAGCAACCTATGCTATTATCGATGATGACTCTGTTGAAATCTCTGATAATATTATCCTTGTAGAAGATGTTCTAAGGACTCTGCAAAACCTTGCCACTTATCATCGCAACCAATTTGATATACCTGTAATTGGCATTACAGGCAGTAATGGCAAAACCACTACCAAAGAACTGATCGCTGCCGTTTTATCAACCACTTACAACGTGCATTTTACTCAAGGCAATTTCAATAACCACTTAGGGGTGCCGCTTACTTTGCTTGCCATGCCAGTGGATACCGAAATAGCAGTAATCGAAATGGGTGCAAATCATATTGGAGAAATTGCCGAGCTATGCAAAATTGCTAACCCTAATTATGGTATTATCACCAATATTGGCAAGGCTCATTTAGAAGGGTTTGGTAGTGTTGAAGGAGTGTTAAGAGCTAAATCAGAGTTATACCAGCACATTATACTTTCGGGTAAAACCGTTTTTATTAATTCTAAAGACGAAACGCTAAATAATATGAGTAAGCGGTTTAGCAACCCAATTAAGTATCCTGCAAAAGGAGATTACATAGAATGCACTTTTTTAGGAGCAAACCCTTTCGTAGAGTTTGAGGTAAATAATGTAAAATACACATCGCAACTAATTGGCAAGTACAATTTTGATAATATTGCAGGTGCTCTAGCCATTGCAACCTATTTTGAGGTTCCCTTGCAAAAATCAACCGAGGCCATCACCAATTATGTGCCGAGCAATAACAGGTCTCAGGTTATTAAAACGAACACTAATACATTAATCTTAGATGCCTATAATGCCAACCCAGGCTCGATGAGCGCTGCCATCGAAAACTTTGCAGCGATGGAAGCTGATCCTAAAATCGTAATTCTTGGTGATATGTTAGAGCTTGGTTCGGATAGTGCCAAAGAACATGAAGCCTTAGGCCGACTAGTTGGTAGCAAAAAATTTAATGGCATATTTTTCTGCGGTTCAGAAATAAGAAAAGCAGCACCCAAATGTATTGGTAGTCTTTATTTTAAAACCAAAGCTGAATTAGCTGATTATCTAACAACAAACCCTT
>CAZDQR010000272.1:0-4612 GCA_964507315.1 uncultured Roseivirgaceae bacterium | reverse complement strand
AATTGGGTGGAAGCAATGAAAACTAGCATTAAAGCTGTGAGAGAACGCACAGGAGGAATTGCTGAGGTTTCCATTGATTATACGGGGGATATTCTAAATCCGAATGAAACCAAATTTAATTTACAGTATTACCTCGATTTAGCTCGAACCTTAGAAGATGAAGGAGCTCATATCTTAGCCATTAAGGATATGGCTGGCCTGCTAAAACCTTATGCGGCCACCAAACTTATAACTGAGCTAAAAAAAGCGGTAGATATTCCTCTGCATTTGCACACCCACGATACTTCGAGTATGCAGGCAACTACTTACATAAAAGCCATTGAGGCCGGAGTTGACGTGGTTGATGTGGCACTGGCTTCTATGTCGGGCTTAACTTCTCAACCTAATTTTAATTCTTTAGTTGCCACATTGGAGCACCAACCCAATGCCCCAAAATATAATTTAAAGAGCCTTAATGCCTATTCAAATTATTGGGAGGATGTACGAGAGGTATATTACCCATTTGAGTCGGGTTTAAAAGCAGGCACAGCCGAGGTGTATGACCATGAAATACCTGGAGGGCAATACTCTAACTTGCGTCCTCAAGCCGTTGCTTTGGGATTAGAAACTCAATTTGAAACTATTAAAAAGAATTATGCGATTGTAAATAAAATGTTTGGGAACATCGTTAAAGTTACTCCTTCCTCTAAAGTGGTGGGCGATATGGCCTTATTTATGACGGCAAATGATTTAACTGAGGAAGATGTAATGGAACGTGGAGCAACCCTGTCTTTCCCTGATTCGGTGGTTAGCTTTTTTAAAGGAGAGTTAGGCCAACCGCACGGTGGTTTTCCCAAAAAGCTCCAAAAAATAATTCTAAAAAGCGTTAAACCATTTACAGATAGGCCAAATGCACATTTAAAACCGATTGATTTTGAAGTGGAGCTTGCAGCTTTTAAACAGGAGTTTGATGAGGATGTAACCGAACTTGATTTTATCTCTTACAAACTCTACCCTAAGGTATTTAAAGATTTTTATGAGAGCAGAAACACCTATGGTAACATTAGTTTCATCCCTTCTATCCCATTTTTCTATGGGCTAAAACCAGGTGAAGATATTATGGTGCCTATTGGCAAAGGCAAGGTGCTAATGATTAAGTTTTTGTATAAATCTGCCCCAGATGATAATGGTGTTTGCACCGTTTCGTTTGAGCTAAACGGCCAAACCAGAACATTATCTATCAAAGATGACTCTGCGGTTGTGGATAAAGTCGCTCATCTGAAAGCAATAGAACCAAATCAAATTGGAGCACCGTTGCAAGGTCGATTATCAAAAGTAATGGTGAGTGTTGGCGATAAGGTGGAGCCAAGCGATGTGCTTTTTGTAATAGAAGCCATGAAAATGGAAACCAATGTGGCAGCAGTTACGGCAGGAGTTGTAAAAGCTGTTTTCTTAACGGATGGGGAACTCGTTGCACAAGACGATTTAATAGTGGAAATGGAATAGATAACAACTGATTAATTTGTATGGAACACATAAAAACAAAAAAGTTCAAAGAACTTTCTCTTACTGAACTCTACAAAATATTAAAGCTCCGCGTTGATGTTTTTGTGGTTGAGCAAAACTGCCCGTACCCAGAGTTGGATGGAGAGGATGAGGATGCAGTTCATTTGTTCGTTGAAGAAGAGGGGGAGATTGCTTCTTACCTTCGAATAATTACCAGACAAGAAAAAACTAGGATAGGAAGAGTAATTACGCATAAAGACCATCGTGGAAAAAAGCTATCTTCTAAATTGATGGAGGAAGCAATGGCGTATATTAAATCGAATTATCCACAAAAAATAGTTCTTCTTTCTGCTCAAGAGCATCTTCAGCAATTTTATGGCAAGTTCGGTTTTGTACCAGTATCAAAAATGTACTTAGAAGATGATATTCCGCATGTAGATATGGAGTACACTGTCTGACGTTATTGCGAATCCTTTGCTAAATTTTTAGCTTATTTAATAGTGGGAGCAGGATGAAGCAATCTGTTACAAGCCACACGCAAAAGTATTAAACAGATTGCTTCGTGCCCCGCAATGACGCCCGTTTAGAATTTTAAACAATATTTACCGCCCATCCTTAAAATCATTTTTTGTTTAAGCTTCTAGCCTTAGATTTGGCATACATAAAATTATATATCTAATGAAACAATATATTATTCTCTTAAGCCTACTTGCAAGTAGCTTATTCAGCTTTGCTCAAAAGCAAATTACCGTAGAAGATATTTATTCTAAAGGTACTTTTAGAAGCCAGTCGGTTTATGGCATAAATTGGATGAACGATGGTAGCTTTTACTCCGCTTTAGAAAGCAATAAAATTGTAAAATATGATGTTGCCAAAGGGGAGCAAGTAGAAACTATTTTGGATGCCACTGAACTAGAAGCTGAAATTAAAATATCCAGTTACGAGTTTAGCGCAGATGAAAAGTATATTTTGATCTTAACAGATCGTCAATCAATATTTAGGAGAAGCTACACCGCTATTTTTTACCTCTATAATAGAGAAACAAAATCGCTGCAAAAATTAGATGAAGATCGAATTGCCTATGCAACTGTTTCCCCCGATGGAACCAAAGTAGCTTACACTAAGAATAATAATATCTATTATGTAACATTAAGCGATATGGCGGTAGTGCAAGTAACGAGCGATGGAAAAAGGAATAGCATTATTAATGGTAGCACCGATTGGGTTTATGAAGAAGAGCTTGGGTTTACTAGGGCTTTTTTCTGGTCGCCCGATAGTAAAAAGTTAGCGTACTATCGATTTGATGAAACTGAAGTGCCAGAATATACCTTGCAAAAATGGAACCAAGGAGCAACCTACCCAGATAATTATACCTATAAATATCCAAAAGCAGGAGAGAAAAACTCTGTTATTCAGATTTTGGTCTATAACCTTGAAGCTAAGAAAAAGGTTAATATTGATATTGGTACTGAAACTGATATTTACATTCCTCGTATTAACTGGACATTCGATGCCAACGTGCTTTCGGTTCGTAGAATGAACAGGTTGCAAAACCAGTTGGATGTACTTCACGCTGATGCTACTACTGGTAAAACCACACTAATCCTTCAAGATAAATCGGATACTTATGTTGATTTGGAATTAACGGATGATCTTACGTATTTAAATAATGGCAAGCACATTTTACTAGCAAGCGAAACGAGCGGATACAAGCATCTTTATTTATACACTATTGAAGGTAAACTTGTTCGTCAAATAACGAAAGGAAATTGGGAAGTAGCCACTTTTGTAGGCATTGACCAAGCAAGTAAAAAGAAAACAATCTACTTTACTTCTAAAGAAGAGTCGCCCTTAGAAACATATTTCTATGCGATTGATTTAAATGGAAAAAATAAGAGGAAACTCTCCATCCATACAGGCTCTAATCGTGTTAATATGAGTAATGATTTTAAGTATTACATCAATTATTTTAGTAATAGCACTACGCCAAATACAGTGGAGCTTTATGCTACCAAGGGTAATAAGATGGTGAAAGAGCTTGAAAACAATGCTAAGCTTAATGCTGTTGCTAAAGAGTTTGGCTTAGTAACAAAAGAGTTTTACACTCTTAAAAATGAAGTGGGAGATGATTTAAATGGCTATATGTTAAAGCCTGCTAATTTCGATTCTTCAAAAAAATACCCTGTGCTAATGTATCAATACTCTGGACCAGGTTCGCAAAGTGTGTCTAACTCTTGGGGTGGTGGAGATTACTGGCATCAGTTACTAGTGCAAAAAGGATATATTGTTACTGTAGTAGATGGTAGAGGTACTGGTGGCCGAGGCGAAAAGTTTAAAAAGCAGACGTATCGTAATTTAGGCAGAATGGAAGTAGAAGACCAAATAGCAGCAGCCAAGTACTTGGGCAGTCTAGAATATGTAGATGCTGCTCGTATTGGAATTTGGGGATGGAGTTATGGTGGCTATATGTCGTCATTGGCATTGGAAGAAGGAGCAGATGTATTTGCAATGGCTATTGCAGTGGCTCCAGTAACTTCTTGGAGATATTATGATACAATTTACACCGAACGGTTTTTGTCAACTCCTCAAGATAATCCGGAAGGATATGATAATAATAGCCCTACTAAGCATGCAGCTAAAATGAAGGGCAAATTTTTATTAGTACATGGAACAGGCGATGATAATGTGCATTTTCAAAATGCAGTAGCCTTGCAAGATGCACTTATAAGTGAAGGAGTGCAATTTGAATCGTTTTATTACCCAGATAGAGCTCACGGCATTTATAAAAATCATGCACGGCCTCATTTATATCATATGATGACCCAGTTTGTACTAGACAATTTGTAATTGTAAATTGTTGATAACTGTGTGCATAATTGGTTGATAACTAAGGTGTTAATTTCTTGGATTGAATAGGTATTATATCTTACTTTAGTAATTACCAAGTGAGGGATAAACGACTGAAAGAATCTCTACAAACGTAAGTGTCGATTAGTGTCGAAAGTGGTAAAAGGTCTAACAGCTTTAGCATGAGTTACCAAACGCACGTGGAAGTAACAGGCATTATGAAGGGGCGAAGAAACTTTCGGGTTATTGAACCTCAAGATCTTATGTAAACCCAGTAGAT
>CAZDQR010000271.1:0-4621 GCA_964507315.1 uncultured Roseivirgaceae bacterium | reverse complement strand
TAGATATGCAATTTACAAAGATTATATTATGTAGCTAAGTGATTATCTCTATAAACTTTAATACTAGTCTTTAACCTTTTGCTATTTCACTTAAAAAGTAAAGCTGTATTTTAAAGAAAATTGTCTTCCGGGGTTGTAAGAAGCATAAATTTGATTAGCTGCCTCATAGCTCTTATACACTTGGTCTTTAGTGTCGTTTAACAGATTATCTACACCAAGTGTTAATTTAGATCTGCTATTAGCTCCAAAGGTTTTAAAAGCATTAAAACTTAGGCTGTGAAATGGCACTGAATACACATCGGGTACAGAAGAAGAGCCTACTACCGTAAGCGTTTCTCCTTGTACGTTATAGGCTACATTAAAATTTAATCCAATTTCACTTATCGCATAATTCAAATAGGTATTGATTAAGTAAGGTGATTGGCCCGCCATTGAGCGGGTATCTCCAATAACTTCTCCCTCTCGTTTTACCACTTCTCTTGCTTCTTTTTCAGTTTGAGTTTTATCATCGTTTACATATACCGTGTTCATATCAACAAATGATTTAATAATAGATAAATTGGCTCCAATGGTTAAATCTGCAAGACTAGGAGTAATAAAGTCTAAACTTTTTCTAATTTCAAACTCAGCACCATACACCAAGCTACTACCGGCATTGCGAGGCTTAATATCATCTGGGCTGGTTGGAAACGATACATTTTCTATATGATTTTCGAATGATTTATAAAAACCCGAAATGGCAAATATTTCGCCTGGCTTCATAAAATATTCCCAACGCACATCCATATTATTAACATTGGTTTGCTCTAGGTTGATGTTGCCATTAAAAGTTCGCTTAGAAATAGGATCGTAAATCTGAGCAATCGACTTTTCTTTAAACGAAGGGCGAGCCAAGGTTTGATTAAAAGAACTTCGAAGATTCATATTCTCGGTTAGGTTATATACTAAGTTTAAAGAGGGCAAAAGATTAAACTCATCTAAGGTTTTCTCCTCTTGATAAACAATAGAACCGCTATTATTCTGGCCTGTGTAATACATTTGAGTGTTATCAGCTCTCACACCAAATACAGCTCGTAAGGTTGGGGTAACGTAGAGTTCTGTCATCGCATAAGCTGCCGTGTTAATTTGCTTTGCTTCAAACGAATTTGCGGGCTCATAATTTCCTGTTACATAGGTTCCTTTGCGTGCATCAGCAGTCCAAATATTTTCTGGTTGCAAAAACCAATCAGGGTCGCTAGATATAGTGCCAACTCCTCTTAATCGGAAAAAGTAATTTAATATTTCAAAATCTCGTTTTTTGTACGTACCAATGGCACCTACCTTTATTTTAGATTTTGTGGCATAAGGAATTGTAATATCTGTTTTAAAACTTTCGTTAAATTCGTTTAGGTCTCTGTAAAAACGACTAATTCCCGCTCCATTACCTAAGTTCAAGGTGGTGTCGCCATCGGTAATATCAATTTGAGTAATTCTAAAGTCAGGGTCATATACTCGCGACCAGTTCGTAGCATTTCGCCATTCAATTTGAAATTTATCAAAGTTATGTTTACCAATAATTATGGCATTGGTAACCGAACGTTGTGTGTAGGTAAGAACGTCTTCTAATAGGGTTGCTCCAGTTTGGTTATAGTTTTCGTTTATCCTTTTTACTGCTGTTGATTCTCCATTTTGACTCCTTAATACGCTCGCAGAAAAGCTATGATTATCAAATTTTAATGCTCCAGAGGCCAAGGCACTCCAAGTAACAGAGTTTTTACCAATTACTCCAACACGGCTCTCATCTTGAAATAGTTCCTTCTGTGTTAATTCAGAATCTTTTAGGTAGTTATTAGATTTAACCTGATCGAAAAACTGATAGGTATTATTATAATTTAACACAAGGTTGTAGCCAAGGGTTAGATTTTCTTTATCAAACTGATTGCCTTTATTAAACGAGATACTACCGCTTGGTAAAGCCGTTTTATTTTTTGCGCCCATCTCAGGGTTAAAGCTTCGAGTTAATGATTCTAACTCTGGGTTTAGTTGAGATTCAGCAGGAATAATAGTTGATTTAGGAAAAGGTAATGCTCTGCCGCCATCGTCAAAACCAAGCCAATCGGTGCTACCACCATTATAGGAGATATAATCCTTATTAAACTGAACCCCAGGAGTAAATGATAACCCTACCGAGATGGCCGTTGTTTTTTCATTAGGAAAATCTTTGGTTTCAACATCTACTACACCGCCAGTAAAGTCTCCATATAAATCGGGCGAAAATGTTTTGTACACCATTACATTATCAAGTACAGCTGTTGGAAAAATATCAATCTGTACAGAGTTTTTATCAGGATCTAACCCTGGGATACTCATTCCGTTAAGGGTGGTTTTTGTATAGCGATCTCCTAGGCCACGAACATACACGTATTTGCCTCCTTCAACTGAAACACCTGTTACTCTTTTAATGGCACTAGACAAATCAGAATCTCCCATTTTAGTAAACGTTTGTGAGCTCATTCCATCAATAGTATTTACTGATTTTTTCTGCACATTTAGAATGGCTGCATCAGAATCAGTCATCGCTTTAGCTGTAATTACAACACCTTCTAATTGTTGTACATCAGTTACCATATTTATATCCAATTTGGTAACCTCATCAGCAGTAATTTGCACATTGGTAACAGTAATGGTTGTGTAAGAAATAGAGGAGAATACAATCGTATAAATACCTTCCTCTAAGGTAAGAGAATAGTCTCCGTTAAAATCTGCCACAGTTCCTGTGGTGGTGCCTTCTATATATACATTGGCACCAATTAAGCCTTCTGCTATTTCTGTATCGATTACTTTTCCTCGTAAATAACCTTTTTGAGCAATGCTGTTAGCTATCACTAGAAATAGGATAGCAGAGAGCAATAAAATCTTTTTCATGTATTCTTTGGGTGAATTTATGATGCAAAAGTATTCCTCCTAGTTGCGGCTTTGTGCTAAACGAATTTACGCTTTCGTTAAGGTTGTATTATGGGAATGTTAAGAGAGAGGTATGGTGGGTTTATTCAAGGGGTGACTTAGAGCCACCCTTTGAATAGTTGGATCTCTTAACATTTTATTTAGCAGGTCATTCCGGAGGAATCTTAACCATGTAGAAATTATCGGAATGGCAAAGATTCCTCCACTGCGTTGCCTAATGACTTGCAAATTGTGCAAAATAAGAAAGGGGCGTCTTTCGACAACCCCAATTCACCCAAAAACTTAATTTTGTGTAACCTAAACGTCTTTTATAATTCTCCTGAAATAGAAGCTGCCGTCCAATCAGCAAATACGGAAGTATCAGCACCTGTTGCATTTGTACTTGGTATAGCAACTCGTTCTGCAGCAGTTTGATCAGCGGCAGGAACAGAGCAACCATCTACTTTAGTGTAAACTTTAACTCCACCAAAATTGAGGTTAGATAGCTTTAAAGTAGCATCGGTTAAATGAGTAAATGCATCAGTCTTTGCATCTGCACAATTGTTTTGATAAGAAGCTCTGATTTTAATTATATTGTCTTCTGCTGCATATCCATTAAACATTACATTTTCGATAGTGCCTTGCGCTTTAGATTTTAAATCAGCAGGAGTACCTGCATCAGCACCACCTAATGATAAAACGGTTCCGTTTTTTAAAGTAAACAAACCACTTGTATTTGTACTTCCTTCTGGTCCATCAATTTCTAGTCCTTCATCAGTTGAGTTACCACCGTGTTGTACTAAAAAGTTAGTAACAGAACCTGCAAAGTTTTGATCGATATCTAAGCCGTCATCTTGTTGGTGAGATATAATTACATTGGTAACATTCACTGTCCCTCCAAAAAATTCGATGCCATCATCTAAGGTGGCGTACACTTCAATAAAATCCATTGTGGTGCCACTACCAACTCCTCCTAACGTGATTCCATTAATCTCGTTTCCATCTCCAATTAATGCACCACCGTGCCGTACAGAAATATATTTTAGAGAACCAGAATTGTCGTTGGCAATATCTCCACCGTAAGCACCAAAACTATCACTAGCAGGAATTCCTTCAATTTGAGATTCGGTATCTCCGTTTTCAGCTGAAATAGGCGCTTTCCCTAATATGATAAGCCCACCCCATTTTTCAACATCTTGGCTTGTTAAGTTAGAGCCCATTAGCTGCCCCATTTCAATATTGTCTTCAACAGAAGTAAAAACAATAGGCTTTTTAGCGGTTCCTTCTGCCATTAATTTTCCGCCTCTTGCAATAATTAATCCCGTTGCTAAAGATCCAATACCTGTTCTTCCTTTAATAATAGTACCCGCTTCTATAGTCAATGTAATGCCATCTTCAATAACTACTTTGGAAGCTAATTCATAAATTTTATCGGCTGTCCAAGTTGCGTTTGCTGTAAGTGCTCCTGAAATCACTTCATTTTCTGAAGTTAATATCTCTGGAGTAGGTTCTGTTTCTTTAGTACAAGCTGCAAATGAGAATACAATTGCAAGCATCGCCAGTGTAAATAATTTTTTCATTTTGTTTTTTTCATTTTTAATTTCGACACAAAGGTTTACTTTAGATGTTAACAAGGTTGTAGATTTGGTTTACCTTATTGTAAAATATTAAAGCGAATGTTACTTAATTGTAAACAAGT
>CAZDQR010000270.1:0-4698 GCA_964507315.1 uncultured Roseivirgaceae bacterium | reverse complement strand
TGCTCTACCAACTGAGCTATATCACCCTCTTTTGGAGGCACAAAGGTAACAGAAATATTTATGTTGCCAACAGTTGAGAACTAAATTTCTTTTGAAATAGAAAAAGTATGCAATATTTACAACAAATCCTGTTCGTTTTGGTGCTGGCAGTGGCATCGTATCTCTTGTTTAAGAGGTATAATTTTATTAAAAAGGGGATCAATTTGGGGAAACCACTAGATCGAACCGATCGTAGTTCAGAAAGATGGCGTTCTATGTTTTTGGTGGCTTTTGGCCAAAAGAAAATGTTTAAAAAGCCATTGCCTGCCTTTTTGCACTTGTTTGTGTACGCAGGCTTCCTCATTATTAACTTAGAAGTACTCGAGTTTATTATTGATGGACTTGCTGGGTCGCATCGAATTTTTGCCCCTTATTTAGGTGGTTTTTATTCTGTGCTCATGAACTTTTTTGAATTTTTAGCTGTGGCCGTGCTTACAGCTTGTGTTATTTTCTTAATTAGGCGGAACATTATTAAAGTGGAGAGGTTTCATAAGCCTGAAATGACAAAGTGGCCTAGCCTTGATGCAAACCTTATTTTAATTACTGAAGTTGTATTAATGCTTGCCGTTTTAAATATGAATGCTGCCGACCAAGTACTTCAAGCAAAAGGAGCAGCGCATTATACTGCTACAGGTAGCTTGTTTTTTAGCTCGTTCTTTATGCCTCTCTTCCAAAACCTTGAAATTGGCACACTAATCGTTTTCGAGCGTGCTTTCTGGTGGTTCCATATCATTGGTATTTTAGGGTTTGCCGTCTATGTTACATATTCAAAACACCTGCATATATTTTTAGCTTTTCCAAACACTTATTATTCAAACTTAAACCCTATGGGTAAAGTAGCTAATATGGATAGTGTTACCAATGAAGTAAAGCTAATGCTGGGTATGCCTGTGGAGGGTGATGCTACAGCACCGCCAGCTGAAGTGGGCAGGTTTGGAGCCAAAGATGTAAACGACTTAAGCTGGAAAAGCTTAATGGATTCTTTTACTTGTACCGAGTGTGGTAGATGTACGGCTGAATGCCCTGCAAATCAAACAGGCAAGAATTTATCTCCAAGAGCCATAATGATGGCCACGCGCGACCGTGTGGAGGAAGTGTTAACGGATGAAAAGGGACTAGAAAATGGCAAGTCATTGCTAAACGATTTTATAACTAAGGAGGAAATTAATGCGTGTACATCGTGTAATGCGTGTGTAGAAGCTTGCCCTGTACTCATCGATCCTCTATCTATTATTTTGGATTTGAGACGCTTTATTTCTATGGAAGAAAGTGGCTCTCCTGCAGCGTGGAACTCAATGTTCTCCAATATAGAAACCAATTTTGCCCCTTGGAAATTTGCTCCAACTGACCGGTTTAATTGGGCAGATGATCTAAAGAACGAATCTGTAAAAGAGTAATAGAACTTATAACTATTGTTAATTACACCTTACTAATTACATTAATATGTCAACATATAAAATTCCAACAATGGCCGAACTGAATGCCAAGGGCGAAAGTCCTGAAATTCTTTTTTGGGTAGGCTGTGCCGGTTCATTTGACGATCGTTATAAAAGTGTAACCAAAGCATTTGTTAAAATATTAAACAAAGTAGGGACTTCATTTGCTGTACTTGGCCAAGAAGAATCTTGCACAGGTGATCCTGCACGAAGAGCCGGCAATGAATTTCTTTTTCAAATGCAAGCAATGTCTAACATTCAAGTATTGGATGGCTATAATGTAAAAAAGATTGTTACTGCTTGTCCGCATTGTTTTAATACTTTAAAAAATGAGTATCCTGAATTAGGGGGGAATTATGAAGTAATCCATCACTCCACATTTTTACAGCAATTAATTAATGAAGGCAAAGTAAAACCTGCAGATGGTAAAGCTTTTAAAGGGCAAAAAATCACCTATCACGATTCGTGTTATTTGGGTAGATCTAATAATGTGTACGAAGCACCACGAAAAGTGCTGGAAGCATTAGATGTAGAATTAGTGGAGATGAAACGTTGCAAAACCAACGGGCTATGTTGTGGCGCTGGTGGGGCACAGATGTTTAAAGATTCTGAGCCAGGAGCTAAAGAAATTAATGTAGAGCGCACCGAAGAAGCCATAGAAACCGGTGCTAACATTATTGCTTCGGCTTGCCCATTTTGCCTAACAATGTTGGCAGATGGTGTTAAAGCTAAAGACAAGGAATCTGAAGTTAAAGTGTATGATTTGGCAGAACTTATTGCCAAGGCAGAAGATTTGTAACTAAGAATATCAAATTATGGGTAATTACATCAAGTGATGTAATATATTTGGGAACTGTAAACTTATTTAATTAAGAACCGTTTTACATAATTATGTTTTTGCCCTTTAACCAACTACCAGAATCTGCACGCATTTGGATTTACCAATCCAATAGAGACTTATCTACCTCTGAACAGGATGCAATAGCCGAAGACTTAACCTTATTTTGCAATGGGTGGAGTGCACACGGTGCAGGCTTAAAAAGTTCATTCCAAATACTACACGGGCGGTTTATAATTATTGCCGTAGATGAAGGCTATAATATGGCTACAGGTTGTTCTATCGATTCATCTGTTAATCAAGTAAAACAAATTGAGCAAAAGTTTAATTTAAACTTTATGGATCGCACCCAAGTTGCTTTTTTTATAGATGGAACACTGCAGATTGAAGCTCTTTCTAGTATAAAATCTAAAGTTAATGAAGGCTTAATTTCTGCAGAAACAAAAATTTTTAATAACTTGGTGCAAACAGTTGGTGATTTTAATGCTGAATGGATGGTTCCAGCTAGCAATTCTTGGCTTAAACGATATTTTTAATGATGAAACTATTTTTAAGTACTCTTTTAAGTATGGCTATGTTCTTTGCGCAAGCGCAAGGAATAAAAAAAGCAGATAAAAAATATAAACGTGGCGAATATGAAGTAGCAATTGCTAAATATAAGAGCAAACTGAATTCACCCAAGCACGCAGCTAAAGCTAATTTTAAAACAGCTGAAGCATATCGTCTTTCGCATAGATTAAAACAGGCGATCCCTTATTATGAAGCAGCTATAAAAAACAGGTATAAAAATCCAGTATCTTATTATTATTTAGCTTTTGGTTATAAAGAAGTAGGTGATTACTTAAAAGCAGAGCAACAATTGCAGGCTTTTATTATAGTATCTAAAGATGATGATATGGTTGAAATGGCTCAAAATGAGGTAGATAATTTATTGCAATTAAGTGGAATAACGGATAATAAAAATTACTATAAAGTAAAAAATCTAAAAGTTATAAATACGATGCATGCCGAGTATAGCCCAGTGTATAAAAATGGCGAGCTATACTTTACAAGTAACAGGCAAAGCAATAGAATTTATAAAGCTACAGGAACAGGTTTTACCGATATTTATAAGGTTAAAACCAAAGGAGCTCGTATAGATACAACAACGCTCAAAAAATTGCCGGAGATAATAAATGATGTAAATGCCAATAATGGGTCTATTACATTTTCCCCGGATGGAAAAACAATGGTATTTGCGAAAGGAAATACGGGCAAGCGAAAAGGGGCTGCAGAAGTAAATTTATACATCTCGAGGTATAGAAATAATACCTGGTCAGAACCAAGAATATTGCCAATTAGTAAGCAAGATGCTTGGGATTCATCTCCTGCGTTTAGCAGAGATGGGCGTACAATCTATTTCGCCTCCAACCGTAAAAACTCCAAAGCTCAAGGAGGAATCGATTTGTACTCGGCACGCATGAGTAGCCGGGGAAGGTTTAGCAAAGTTAAGAATTTAGGAACGCCCATAAATACACCTGGAGATGAGTTATTTCCTTTTGTAGCGGACGATGGCAAACTCTATTTTTCATCTACAGGCCACCCTGGTTTTGGAGGCCTCGATTTGTTTGTGGCTGCTAGAAAAAGTGGAGAAGTATTTATAACTAACCTTGGCCAGCCTGTAAACTCTCCAAGTGATGATTTTGGGATATTCTTATTTAAAGCTGATCGTGGTTTCTTTACTTCTAATAGACCTGAAGGTAGAGGAGATGATGATATTTATACCTTTGTAAACGAAGATCCTAACCTTAAAACGGTCAACTACTTTTTGCATGGCCTTACCCTTACGCATGATGACCTAGACTCTACTTTGATTCTACCTAATGTGAAGGTTTCACTGGTAGATTTTAATGATAATGTGTTAGATGAAGTGGTGACTGATGATGGTGGGAACTTCAATTTTAGAGTATATGAAAATGAGAATTATGTTTTAATGGCCGAAAAAGAAGGTCAAGAAGCACAGAAATATTATGTTACTCGCCTTGATTATACTACGATAGGAAGATCCATTCCTCAAGAAGAATTAACAAAACTGGTAACCAACGTTACTTTCGATACGCTGATGTATTTAGAGCCAATTATCCTAGATAGAACCATAGTGCTCGAAAACATTTATTATGATTTTGCAAAGTGGGATATCCGAGCAGATGCAGCACAAGAACTTGATAAGCTAGTAGATATATTATATGATAACCCTGAAATTAGTATTGAGCTTGGTTCGCATACCGATAGTGTAGATACAGAATCGTATAACCAGCGCCTTTCTCAACGAAGGGCTGAAAGTGCTGTTGATTATATTGTAACTGCTGGTATTGACCGAAGTAGAATAACAGCCAAAGGGTATGG
>CAZDQR010000269.1:0-4707 GCA_964507315.1 uncultured Roseivirgaceae bacterium | reverse complement strand
GTTTCAAAGCTAAAAGATAAGATTGACGATTACGTTAACGAAATAGATTATTGCATTGCTCAATTAAGCCAATAAACAGGGTTTAGATATGAATAAGCTTTCAATAAAAATAAAAATAGCCGACAGAGAATATCCAATGAAGGTAGAGCCGGAAGAGGAAGAACGGATACGGAAGGCCGGCAAAATTGTTAACGAAAAGATAAAGCTATTTAAAAGCCAATTTGGCATTGATGATAAACAAGATTTATTGGCAATGGTGGCTTTTGATGCATTGGTTGAAAGACTAAAAACAGAGGGTAGTAGCAGCAATGATGATAACCTACTCCAAGAAAAATTAGCCGGATTAAATAACCTTATATCGCAGTCTCTTTAATAGCTTAGCATTACTCCTTGTTTACCCCAAATAACATATAACGGGTTAACAAATGACAGATTTAATATACATTCTAGTAACAGGCTTAGTTGCGTTAGTTGCGGGTATAATAATTGGCAAAATACTATTTGCCAAAGCAAATAAAGCAGAAGAGAAAAAAGCACAAGATTCCGCAGCCCTCATCATAAAGAAGGCAGAAATAGATGGGGAAGAAGTTAAGAAAGAGAAAATATTAGAAGCTAAAGAGCGGTTTATTAAACTTAAATCTGAGTTTGATGAAGAATCTAATCGCAAAAGGAATCAAATTCTATCTAACGAGAATAAACTCAAGCAAAGAGACCAAAACCTCTCTCAACAAATTGAGCAAAACAAACGCAAATCTACGGAGTATGATGAGTTATCCGAGAAGCTAAATAATCAGATGGAAATCGTAGCTCGCAAGAAAGAAGAGCTAGATAAATTTAATGATCAAAAAGTTTCAATCCTTGAAAAAATTGCAAACCTATCTGCAGAAGAAGCCAAGGATCAAATTATAGAAACACTCCAAGACGAAGCGCGCACTAGAGCTTCTGCTCAAATTAAAGATATTGTTGAAGAAGCAAAACTTACTGCTACCAAGCAAGCTAAAAAGATTGTGCTTGAGACTATTCAACGCACAGCCACAGAGCACGCCATTGAAAATTGCGTATCGGTATTTAATTTAGAAAGTGACGATATTAAAGGAAAAATTATTGGTCGTGAAGGCCGTAACATTAGAGCCCTTGAAGCCGCAACGGGTATAGAGATTATTGTAGACGACACGCCCGAAGCTATTATCATTTCTGGGTTCGACCCAGTACGGAGAGAGATTGCTCGCTTATCGCTTCACCGATTGGTAACAGATGGCAGAATACACCCTGCACGAATCGAAGAGATTGTTGCTAAGACTAGAAAAAATATTGAAGAAGAAATTATCGAAATCGGTGAACGTACTGTAATCGACTTAGGAATACACGGCCTCCACCCCGAACTTATTAAAATGGTGGGTCGTATGCGTTTCCGTTCTTCTTACGGGCAAAACTTATTACAACACTCTCGTGAGGTTGCAAACCTTTGTGCTATTATGGCGGCAGAGTTAGGACTTAACCCTAAGCAAGCCAAACGAGCAGGACTACTACACGATATTGGTAAAGTTTGGTTTGAAGAATCTGAGAAACCACACGCTATTATTGGAATGGAGCTAGCGCAGAAATACAAGGAACACCCCAAAATTTGTAATGCTATTGGTGCTCACCACGATGAGGTAGAGATGACTGCAATGATATCCCCTATTATACAAGCATGTGATGCTATTTCAGGTGCTAGACCAGGAGCTCGCAGAGAAGTGATGGAATCGTATATTAAGCGATTAAAAGACCTTGAAAGCTTAGCTATGAATTTTGATGGTGTTAATAAATGTTATGCCATTCAAGCGGGCAGAGAGCTCCGTGTAATGGTAGATGCAGACCACGTATCGGATAAAGTAGCAGGTCAGCTATCTTTTGATATTTCTCAAAAAATTGAAACTGATATGCAGTACCCTGGACAAATTAAAGTAACTGTTATTCGCGAAATGCGATCGGTATCTTTTGCTAGGTAACTAATTACTAGTCTTCGCAGCGCGCGCGCAATGAAGAAGTTCTTAACCAACCATAGACTAGACTCGTTTATGGTTTGTTAAGACTCCTACGGAGTGACTTGCTAATTACATGCGAAACAAAAAAGGGAGAACGAATAATCGTTCTCCCTTTTTTGTTTCGTCATTACCCAGCGTAAGACTGGGTAATCTTGTGAGGCCACCGCCTCACCTCAGTTGGTTAACCGAGAGGCTTATCTGGTCTTACACCAGATAAATACTAAGCGTTCATCACTTTAGCCATCATCTCGCCAATATCGGCAGGAGATTCTACAACGTGTAGTCCACATTCGCCCATAATTCGCATTTTAGCAGCAGCAGTATCATCGGCTCCACCAATAATAGCACCAGCGTGACCCATTCTTTTTCCTTTTGGAGCTGTTTGGCCAGCAATAAACCCAACTACTGGTTTAGGATTTCCTTGTGCTTTTATCCAACGAGCTGCATCAGCTTCAAAGTTTCCACCAATTTCGCCAATCATAACAATACCATCTGTTTCAGGGTCGTTCATGAAAAACTCAACCGCTTCTTTAGTAGAAGTTCCAATAATAGGATCTCCACCAATACCAATCGCAGATGAAATTCCCATTCCTGCTTTTACTACTTGATCAGCAGCTTCATAAGTTAATGTACCAGATTTTGATACAATGCCAATTCTACCTTTTTTAAACACGAAGCCCGGCATAATACCAACCTTTGCTTCTCCTGGAGTAATTACACCTGGGCAATTTGGGCCAATTAATGTAACATCCTTATTGCTAATGTATTCTTTAGCAATCATCATATCTTTTGTTGGAATCCCTTCCGTAATAGCAACAATAACAGCGATACCGGCATCGGCAGCTTCCATAATAGCATCAGCAGCAAAAGCCGGTGGCACAAAAATAATAGATACATTCGCACCTGCTTTTTCAACGGCATCCGCTACTGTATTAAAAACAGGTCTTTCAAGATGCGTTTGCCCACCTTTACCTGGTGTAACACCACCAATTACATTTGTACCATACTCTATCATTTGGCTTGCATGGAAAGTTCCTTCAGAACCCGTAAACCCTTGCACAACTACCTTAGAATCTTTATTTACTAAAACACTCATTATTCTTGAATTTTTGCTGTTTTAACATCGGGTAACCCCTACCACTATTGGTGCTGCAAAAGTAAGTTAATTGTACCGTATAGCAAACAGTATTTAAGAGCAATAAAAAGATTGTAAGCTGAACACATTGTTTGTCCAAAATTGCACAAACTGTTCGCAATCGAACACGCTAAATATCATGAAATAGCTCCATTAAGCCGTATTGGCTATTCATTTTGTTGGCACGTTAGTTGAAATAAGCAGGGTGATCAAGTACTCAAAATAAAATTACTCAATAAACAACAACGCTTTTCAAGTTTAGGTAACCCCCAAGTTTAAGGGAAAGTCATTCGGCTTTCCCTTTTTCTTTTCTTGTTGATAAAACAATATCATTCTACTTGTAGTTGTCCTTGCTATTTAATTTGAATAGTTTAGCGGACTAATCTATATACAAAATGAAAAAGTTTTTAATATTTTTAGCTGGCTTGATACTCATATCAGTTTTGGGCGCCTATTTTTTCTTACAAAGCACCAAACCAACTTACGAAGGCCAACTTGACTTAGAGGGCTTAACCGATAAAGTTGAAGTTAAGTACGACACCTATGGTATCCCTCACATATACGCCAACAACGAAGCCGATGGTTACATGGCATTGGGATATGTGCATGCGCAAGAGCGGTTATTTCAAATGGAAATGATTCGAAGAGTTGCAACAGGAACTTTATCAGAAATACTAGGAGCAGATTTACTAGATGTTGATAAGCTTTTTAGAACCTTAGGTATAGAAGAAAAATCTAAAGAGCTTGCGAAACAGTTTAATGCATCTAATTCAGCACATAAATTTGCAGCCGAAGCTTATTATAAAGGAGTTAACAGCTTTATAAGAAACGGCCCCACTCCCATTGAGTTTACTATTATTGGTATTCCTAAACGAGAATTTACGATAGAAGACGCATATAATGCGGGTGGTTACATGGCCTTTGGTTTTGCCGAAGGATTTATTACCGACCCCGCCATTTCTAAATTAATAGAGGAGCATGGAGAGGCTTATTTAGAAGATTTGCTATTCACATCCTCTGAGCAAACAACCTATATATATAATAACCCACATATAGACTCGAGCAAATTAACTTCTATTGCTCAAATAATTAAACAAATTCCAATTCCATTAATTATTGGCAGCAATAGTTGGGTTGTAGGTTCCAGTAGAACCAAATCTGGAAAACCAGTATTTGAAAACGATACGCATATAGGATATTCTCAACCTTCCGTTTTTTTTGATGCACATTTAGAATACCCAGGAATGAGCCATTTTGGTCAATACCTGGCAGGTGTGCCATTCTCAATTTTAGGGCACAACAAATTTGCTACTATAGGAATGACCATGTTTGAAAACGATGATGTAGATTTTTACCGTGAAAAGGAAAACCCAGAAAACGAGAATCAAATTTGGCGTAACAATTCGTGGGAAACACTTTCTAAAAGAGTAGAGGTTATAAACGTAAAAGATGGCGAACCCGAAACTATTACGGTTAGAACATCGAGTCATGGGCCAGTTGTAAACGACATCTTCTTTAAAGATACTAAAAACAATAATCCTATTT
>CAZDQR010000268.1:1570-4708 GCA_964507315.1 uncultured Roseivirgaceae bacterium | reverse complement strand
ATTTAGTGGGTTTTCTCCACTTCTAAACCGTCCAGTTTTTGGGGAAGCTTACACAGGCATCAAACTTTTAAATGGCGTATTCGTTTTTAGCGATTACATGATCAGCTACTCTTCTACGTGCGTCTTTCACGTTAAAAGGCTCTTCTTTTGTAAATCGTTTAAGTCCCATAAGCATCATACGCATTTCATCGCCTTCTGCAAACGCATAAATTGCTTCACGACCTGCTCTGCCGATATTTTCCATTGCATTGTGCAAGAATATCTTAGCCATATCAATTTCAATTGCGCAAGCTGCTGCGCCTCTCATTCCTACAAGTTTTTCAACTCTTAGAACTACAGATTCAGCAACATAGCCTTCAATCATCATATCGGCCATGTTCATTAATACTTCTTGCTCGTCAGATAAATTAGCCATTAATTTTTGAACAGCTCCACCTGCTACCATTAACCCGGCTTTCTTAAGATTAGCCAAGTATTTTTTCTCTTTACCAAAGAATGAATCATCTGTAGCTGCACTTAAATCGGGAATAGACATTAACTCACCAGCTACTTTTTGAGCAGGCCCCATTAAGTCTAATGTTCCTTTCATTGCACGCTTCAACATCATATCGATGGTAAGCATACGGTTGATTTCGTTGGTGCCTTCAAAAATTCGGTTAATTCGAGCATCACGGTAAGGTCTTTCAAAAGGGCCATCTGCAGAATAACCCATTCCGCCACCAATTTGTAAAGCTTCATCAACGGTAAAATCTAATACTTCTGAACCATGTACTTTAAGCATTGCACACTCAATAGCAAATTCTTCGAGGGCTTTTAATCTTGCTTCTCCAGGCTCCATTCCACCTGCAATAAAGGCATCGTTGGCATCATCTATGTTTTGACCAGCTCTGTAATGTGCTCCTTCAGAAGCATAAATACGAACAGCCATCTCTGCAATTTTATTCTTAATTGCTCCAAATTCAGTTAATGATTTACCGAACTGCTTACGTTCATTACCATATTTAATGGCTTCAGTAAGTGCTGATTTTGAACCACCAACAGCAGCTGCACCTAATTTAATACGGCCAATGTTTAAGATATTTACTGCAATTTTAAATCCATTCTGGCGATCAGAAAGCATATTCTCAGCTGGCACCTTACAATCGTTAAAGAATACTTGGCGAGTAGAAGAACCTTTAATTCCTAGTTTCTTCTCTTCATCGTTCATAGTGATGCCACCAAATGACTTCTCTACGATGAAAGCAGTTAAGTTTTTATCGTCTTCTATTTTAGCAAATACAATAAATACATCAGCAAAACCGCCATTGGTTATCCACATTTTTTGACCAGTGATCATATAATGTTTCCCATCTTCAGAAAGAACGGCTTTTGTTTTTCCTGAATTTGCATCAGAACCAGAGTCTGGTTCTGTTAAGCAATATGCAGCTTTCCACTCGCCTGTAGCAAGCTTAGTTACATACTTTTGCTTTTGTTCTTCGTTACCATAATAAAGAATTGGTAAAGTGCCAATACCTGTATGAGCCGAAAGTGCTACAGCAAAAGAGAAACCTCTACCTGTAACTTCCGACACCAACATTGTGGTGTTAAAAGGCATTCCAAATCCACCTAAAGATTCAGGTATAGAAGTACCTAAAAGACCAAGCTCACCAGCTTTATCTAATAATCCAGGGATAAGCTCTGGGTGCTTTTGTGAATCAATATCGTCCAATATTGGGTGAACTTCTGTGGCAATAAAATCCTCACAAGTTTGAGCAATCATTTTTTGCTCCTCATTCCATTCTTCTGGGATAAAGATGTCTTTTGCTTCTACATCTCTAATTAAAAATTCTCCCCCTTTTAATGCTTTATTTTCCATAATCTTTTTAAGATGTTAGATGATTAGATGTTAGACATAAGACTTAAAAAAAATAACTGGATAAATCTGGTGTCTAATGTCTAAAATCTTGTGTCTAGTTCTATTTTAAAAATTCATAAATACCAGCTACGCCTTGGCCGCCACCTACGCAGGCAGTTACCATTCCATATTTCTGGTCTCTTTTTCTCATTTCGTTAAATAACTGAACCGAAAGTTTCGCTCCCGAGCACCCAAGTGGATGACCTAGTGCGATTGCACCTCCATTTACATTCAGTTTTTCAGTATCTAAATTAAGCTCCTTAATAACGGCTAAAGATTGCGCAGCAAAAGCTTCGTTTAACTCAATTTGATCAATGTCTTGCAATTTTAATCCTGCAATTTCTAGTGCTTTTGGAATAGCCTTAATTGGACCTATTCCCATTACACGAGGATCAACTCCTGCAACGCCATAAGAAACCATGCGAGCAATAGGCTCAAGGTTTAGCTCCTTTACTAAACGCTCACTCATTACCATTACAAAAGATGCTCCATCAGAAGTTTGTGAAGAATTACCTGCCGTAACTGTTCCACCAGCGGTAAAAGCAGGTCTTAGTTTGGCTAATGCTTCTTTAGTAGTGCCTGCACGAGGTCCTTCATCAGTATCCACAACAAAAGAGCGAGTCACTTTTTTGCCTTCTTCATTAACGTAAGTTTCGTTAACGGTTACAGGTACAATTTCGTCTTTGAACCTACCTTCTTTTACTGCCTTTAAGGCTTTCATATGAGAGTTGTAAGAAAACTCATCCATATCCTCACGAGTAATGCTATAATCTTTGGCTACTTCTTCTGCCGTTTGCCCCATACTAGTATAATAAGTTGGGTGATTATGAGCTATGTCGTAGTTCAAGGCTGTTTTATATCCCATAACGGGTACCATTGACATTGATTCGGTACCACCTGCAATAATACAATCTGCTTGGCCTGCGTGAATTCGCGCTGATGCAATGCTAATTGCTTCTAACCCAGACCCACAATATCTGTTAATTACCATTCCTGGTACTTCCATTGGCAAGGCCATTAATGAGATCATTCGACCCATTTGCATTCCTTGTTCTGCTTCTTGTACTGCATTACCTACAATCAAATCATCAACCCGAACTGGATCAAGACTTGGTATAGAAGCTGTAAGGTGCTTAATTACTTCAACAGCAAGGTCATCAGGTCGAGTAAATCGAAACCCACCTCTTTTGGCTTTGCCAACTGCTGTTCTATATCCTGCTACTATATATGCGTTCATATTTTTA
>CAZDQR010000268.1:0-1470 GCA_964507315.1 uncultured Roseivirgaceae bacterium | reverse complement strand
GTAGAACCAGAATTGCCCCAAACTACATTGCTTTGTCTAAGGTTATCAAGTACCAAGATATCTTCAGTACCCGTAATGCTCTTATATGATTTAGAAGGGATATCATAATACTTGCGTTGGCCATTTTCTACTTTGTAGAATGACTCAGCACCTGACTCAAGCATATCGTAAATCCATTGGCTTGGCTTATAACCAGCCTCTTCCATTTTGGCTACTGTCTTTTTAACGCCAACAGCATCCCAGTATTGAAACGGTCCGATCTCCCAACCAAAACCAGCAGAAACAGCATCGTCAATTTTATAAAGATCATCTGCAATTTCTGGAATACGGTTAGATACGTATTGGAATAAACCAAAGAATGAATCTCTGTAGAATTCTCCTGCTTTATCTTTTCCTGAAAACAACATTCTAAAACGTTCTTGCAGGTTATCAATAGGCTTAGTCAATTCAAGCGTAGCAAATTTAATTTTTTGCTTAGGCTTATATTCCATTGTATCAAGGTCGAGTGTAAGAATTACAGTCTTGCCTTTTTCGTTTTTAGTCTTTTTGTAAAAACCTTGCTTGGTTTTATCTCCCAACCATTGTTTTTCTTCTAGCTTGGTGATTACCTCAGGTAACATAAATAGCTCTCTGGCTTCATCATCAACTAACCCTTCGTAGAGGTTGTTCGATACTTTAATAAGTGTATCTAATCCTACTACATCAGAAGTACGGAACGTGGCTGACTTAGGACGACCTAGAACAGGGCCTGTCAACTTATCAATTTCGTCCACGTTCATTCCCAGCTTCTTCATGGTTTCCACCACTTTCATAATGCTGAAAATACCAACACGGTTGGCAATAAATGCAGGAGTATCTTTACAAAGTACTGTACGTTTTCCTAAAAACTTATCTCCATAGCTCATCAAGAAATCGATCATTTCAGGATCGGAACTTGGCGTAGGGATAATTTCTAATAACTCTAGGTAACGAGGAGGGTTAAAGAAGTGAGTACCACTAAAATATTTCTTAAAATCATCGCTTCGGCCTTCGAGCATTAAATGGATAGGAATACCCGAAGTATTAGATGAAATTAAAGTGCCTGGTGTGCGGTGTTTTTCTACTTGCTCAAAAACGATTTTTTTGATCTTCAGGTTTTCAACCACTACTTCAATTACCCAATCGCAACCGGCAATATCCTTCATATTATCATCGAAGTTGCCTAGCGTTACACGCTTAGCAAAATCTTTATTATATAGGGCTGCAGGTTTAGATTTTATGGTAGATTTCCATGCGTCATTCACAATTCTGTTTCTAACCGCAGGACTTTCAAGCGTAAGGCCTTTGGCCTTTTCTTGATCCGATAGCTCGCGAGGCACAATGTCGAGTAAAAGGGCTTCTACTCCGATATTGGCAAAATGTCCGGCAATTCGTGATCCCATTATACCGGAACCTAAGATTGCCACTTTTTTAATAGAACGCTTCATTTTT
>CAZDQR010000267.1:0-4721 GCA_964507315.1 uncultured Roseivirgaceae bacterium | reverse complement strand
GAGAATATTGAACACTCTAAATTAGTATGTGCCTAAATGACTATCTCTATTAATTATTTTACTTTTATGGCTAAACATTAATGTAGTTATGAAATCATCTACCCCACTAATTTGGCGTATTCTAAAAATAATCCTCGCAATATTTATGCTATTGGCAGGGGCACAGCATTTTTATAATGCCGAATTTTATTTGGTTTTTGTCCCCTCTTTTTTGCCTATTAAAATGTTTGTCATTTACGCTTCTGGTGTAGCAGAAGTTGGTTTAGGACTTTTGCTTTTTAGTAAAAAATACACAGGGCTTGCCGCCTTTGGGTTGTTCATTATGATGATTATTTTTCTCCCAATCCACGTAATGGATGTATTTTCAGATACTCCTGCCATTGGATCTCATCAAGCAGCTCTTATTAGATTACCAATTCAGCTAGTATTAATTTTACTATTTTGGAAACTAAAATATGTATTTTACAAGAAATGATCAATTGATGGGAAAGAATGAATCAGATGTAATCATTATTGGAGCTGGGCTTACAGGCTTGGCGTTGGCCTACTATTTAAAAGAAAAAAAGATATCCGTTCGAATTATAGAAGCGAGGAATAGAGTCGGTGGCAGAATACATACGGTTAGAAATGACAACTCCCCTCCTATTGAGCTTGGTGCCACTTGGATTGGTAAACAGCATACTGCTATAATAGCCCAATTAAAGGAGCTTAAAATTGATTTATTTGAGCAGATTTTAGGAGATTATGCCATTTATGAGCCAATTTCTACTAGTCCTGCGCAGGTTGTGCAATTACCACCCAATAACGACCCCAGTTTTAGAATTAAAGGCGGTAGCGATGTGCTTATAGAAACACTTGCCAAAAGCCTAAATACTGATCAGGTAATTCTAAATGAAACAATCTATTCCATCAGTTTAGAAAATGACCAAGTAACAGTAGCAGGAAAGAAGCAAACTTATACGTGTAGTAAGGTAGTTTCAACATTGCCTCCTCACCTATTTGTTAATAACATACTTGTTGCCCAAAGAGTTAGTAGATATTGCCAATACAACTCATACGTGGATGGGTGAATCGATTAAAATTGCCCTATATTTTAGTATTCCATTTTGGAAAGAAAAAGGCACAAGTGGCACCATATTTAGCAATGTTGGGCCTATTCCAGAAATGTATGACCATACTAATTTTGAAGAGTCAAAATTTGCGCTTAAGGGATTTTTAAATGGTTCGTATTACTCGATCTCTAAAGAAGAGAGATTAGAACTAATTTTAACTCAACTGGAAAAATATTATAGCGCTCAAGTGAGGGATTATCAAGGCTATGAAGAAACTGTTTGGAGAAATGAAGAATTTACCTCCACAGCGTATAAAGAGCACGTTCTTCCACATCAAAATAATGGCCATGCCATGTATAAAACTGGGCTACTAGAAAACAGGCTTTACCTCTCAGGTACCGAAACAGATCCGCACTTTGGCGGATATATGGAAGGAGCGATTAGGAGTGCTAAATATGTGTTAAATGAATTAACCAAAGTTTAATCAAATTCTTTTAGTACAAATACTGCGTAATCATTACATTCCTAATTTTCGTCATTTTTAAATTTTTCTTGTTATAAATAGATTGCAGTAACTAAGGTTAAAAGAAGAAACTCGATATTCTTTGGCCGGTTTAACTTCCAAGAAGATATAACTAACTACTTTTGCACCTTATTTAGAAAATTGCCCTCTATGAAACGTATTAATGAGTACAAGAAATTGTTTAAAGTAGCACCTGAAACTGACCTGAAACAATTAAAAAGCACCTATCGCAGCTTAGTTAAAGAGTGGCACCCTGATAAATTCCAAATTGAGGCTGAAAAAGAAGAAGCAGAAGTAAAAAGCACTCAAATTATAGATGCATATCACTTTTTAGTAAGCATTTCGGCTGAAACAAAGGCAGCAAACTTAACTGAATACACGAGTACAACATTTAATTCTGGCATTTCAGACTTTAAACATAAAGGACAACTCTTAGAAATTTCGTTTATGGATGGTTCTACCTACGAATACTTTGGGGTGACCAAATCGGTATATTCAAAATTGATTAATTCTGATAAGCAATTGCGCTTTGCCAAAAGAAATATATTCACTTCATATTTGTATCGAAAAAGTAAGAAAGGATAAACTAAGCCCTCTTTTTATAATTTAGTACAGCAAAGCTGATGGTAACTACGGCCATTACACTAATAATAATAAAGTGCTTGATTACGTGCTGAAAACCACTCCCCTTTAAAAGAACCATACGAATAAGTTCTACAAAGTATGTAACAGGATTAGCTAGGGTTAGTTTTTGTGCCCACATTGGCATGCTATCTACAGAGGTAAACAAGCCAGACATAAGGATAAATATTACTAAGAAAAACCAGCTAATGAGCATGGCTTGCTGTTGGGTATTAGTAATGGTTGAAATGAATAAGCCCATACCTAGCACAACTAGTAAATAAATAGCTGCAAACGCAAATAGGACTCCTAAATTACCAACAATTGGAAAGTCAAACATAAGCTTGCCAACCCCTAAACCGAAGGCTAAAATAAACATACCAATAATCCAAAATGGGGTGAGCTTAGCAATGATAAACTGAACTTTAGTAATGGGAGTTACATTCAACTGTTCGATGGTGCCAATTTCAATTTCGCGTACAATGTTCATGCTTGTTAAAAACATGCCCACCATGGTTACTAGAATTACCAATAAGCCAGGAGTCATAAAGGCACTATACACTAGCTCAGGATTAAACCAAAAACGTGGCTCCGTTCTAATAGGCAATTTGGGTTTTATGGGTAATCGCAACTGGTCTATTACTATTTCTTGATTGAAGTTATTGATTACGTTATTCGCATAATAACTGATTAACCCAGCTGCAGAGCCATCAATGGCATTTACTCCTAAAAACAAGCTTGCTTTATGAGACCGTTGCAAGTCAACTTCAAACTTAGAGGGTATTTGAAGCACCATATCCACTTCTCGCCTTTCCAATAATTGTTTTGCTTGTTTCACATTAGACAAGCTAGCCACAAACGTAAAATAATTATTAGACGCTAGCTTTTGAACAAGTTTTTGAGAGGTTTGGGATTTATCATTATCTAAAATGGCAAAATTTATATTCTTTATTTCGAAATTAGCTGCATTCACTAATAATAAAAGCTGAATAATTGGCAGTACAGTTATCATCCCCAAGATTGGTTTATTTCTTGAGATTTGTAAAAACTCTTTTCGAAGTAGAAATAAGATAGTTCTCATGCCAATCGAGTTTTAAAGTTCTTTAAACCGGCCGTAAGCAAAACAACAGTCATTATTGCCAAAATCAGTGTTTCCTTCCATAGTACAGCCAATCCTACTCCTTGTAGCATTATGCCTTTTATAATGATGATAAAATAAGTAGGTGGCATAATTGCACTTAGCCATTGTAGTGGCCAAGGCATGCTTGAGATTGGAAATATGAAACCAGATAATAAAATGGTAGGTAGCATTAATGCGAACAAGGATACCATCATTGCTACTTGCTGCGTTTCTGCCTTGGTTGAAATAAATATACCCAGACTTAAGGCAGATACTATAAACAACAGGCTCTCTGCTAATAATAATGGCAAACCTCCATTTATAGGCATATCAAAAATAAATACGCCCATAAGTAATATAAAAATAGCATTAAGGAAAGAGAGTAATAAGTATGGAATTACTTTGCCGATAATAATAGTGATGGGTTTTAGAGGAGAAACTAATAAGATTTCCATTGTACCCATTTCTTTTTCGCGTGCAATAGCTATGGAGGTTAATAAGGCTGAGACCAACATTAAAATAACGGTAATTACCCCTGGAACAAATAGGAATACGCTTTCGAGGGTTGGATTATATACCATTTCTATCTCGGTTGTAACGGCATAAGGTAAAGATATTCCCACCTCTTCTTTCATGAAATTGGCAATAATACCATTTACATAATTAACAAGTGTGTTGGCTATATTCGGGTCAGATGCATCTGCTAATAATTGTATCTGTGCATTTTGGTCATTCACTTTTTTAGCAAAATCTTCAGGAATTATGATGGCTAGTTTAACTTCATCTTCTAAGAATAACTCCTTTATTTCACTCACCGATTCCACCTTATCTTTCAAAAAAAAGTACCCTGAAGACGTAATTTTATTGGTTAATCGGGTTGATAAGTAATCGTGAGATTTATCTAGTACTACAATGTTTGCATCCTTAATTTCGTTAGTGATCGCATAGCCAAACAGAACCACTAGCGCCACTGGCATTCCAAAAAGAATTATTAATGTACGCACATCTCTAAAAATATGCTTGAACTCTTTTAGTACGAATACGCGTAGTTGTTTCATCGCTTCTCGATTGTTAAATATATCCACCTTGCCGGGTTTATTCCGGCAGCCCCGATTAGCTTTACAATTAAATAAGCAGTACGCTTGATGAGATTCTTCATCCCGTAAAAACGAGATTCTGAATGACGGTCATGTTGTAAAACTGTTGATAAATAGATCATTTCTCCACTACGTTTCGTGCTAAATGTAAAAACACTTCATCCATTGATGCAGCATTAAATTGCTTTTTAAGCATTGCAGGAGTGTCTAAAGCCTCAATAACGCCATCCACCATAATGGATACTCTATCGCAGTATTCAGCTTCATCCATATAATGAGTGGTTACAAATACAGTGGTGCCTCGTTCC
>CAZDQR010000266.1:0-4751 GCA_964507315.1 uncultured Roseivirgaceae bacterium | reverse complement strand
TATTTTAACTCCATTTTGGAGAACCTTAAACAGGTGGCTAGTTTTGATAAAAAGGAACTGGTTTATGTAGCCAAGGATTTACCCTTGGTTCAATATTTCGAATACCCCAGAATTACAGCTTTTAAGCTTTTCTTCTGGTATAAAACTATCTTAGAAGATGAGAGTTTTACTGCCGATCAGTATGATCCTTCTTTAATTCCAAATTCGATTTTTGAAACGGGAAGGCAAATTCGTGGTGCTTATATGAAAATTCCTTCTGTAGAAATATGGAATAAGGAGTCTATTAATAGCACGCTTAACCAAATTGAGTTTTATTACGATTGTGGCTATTTTAAAGATATTGAATTGTTAAAATCAATTTTTGATGAATTGAAACAATTGGTCTTGCATGTTAAAAAAGATGCTGAGCTAGGATATAAAACATCCTTAATATATCCTACAATAGACGATAAAGAAAACTACAAACTATATTATAATGAAGTGACCATTGGCGATAATACCATATTTTTTGATATGGGCGACCGAAAAGCGGTCAACATAACCCATAATGTCCTCAATATTTTAACCACAAGTAATCCAGAATTTTGTAATGAAACTCATCAAACGTTAAAAAATATTATTAAAAAATCAAGCTTAATAAGTGTTGCTTCCCAGAAAGAGCGAAATAAGTTTTTTCAAGTAATTATTCAAAAAATTGAAAATTTGGAAAAGAGACTTCTGCTCTAAGTTCAAGCGTTAGTTGTTCTTAATTCAAGAGTTTGGACACATGTTGTTAGCAATTTCTGTATCTTCCATTTTTTATTCTCAAGCAGAAATTCTTCAAATGAACATAGATCAAAAGTTTAACTTAACTGGCAAAGTTGCCTTGGTTACAGGTGCCAGCAAAGGAATTGGAAAATCGATAGCTCAAGCTTTGGGCCAAAAAGGGGCTAAAGTAGTTATTTCTAGTCGTAAGCAAGAGACGTTAGATGTAGTAGCCAAAGAATTTAATACTGAAGGAATTGAGGTGATGGCCATTGCCGCCAATATTGGTGATGCGCAAAGTATGATTAATTTGGTTGCTCATGTAAAAGATCATTTTGGAGGAGTAGATATTTTGGTGAACAATGCTGCCGCCAACCCAAGTTTTGGGCCTGTTCAAAACACAGATGGCGAAGTGTTCGATAAAATTATGAATGTGAATGTGAAGGGTCCATTTGAACTGGCCAAACTCGTTTACCCATTCATGAAAGAACGAGGTGGAGGTTCCATTATAAACATTAGTAGTATTGGAGGATTATCTCCAGAAGCTATGCTGGGGATTTATAGTGTAAGCAAATCAGCCATTATTTCTCTTACTAAGGTTTTGGGTAAGGAATGGGGAAGAGTGGGAATTCGAGCAAACGTAATTTGCCCGGGCCTAATTCAAACAAAATTTAGTGAGGCTCTTTGGAGTAATGAAGAAGTAATGAGCAATGTAATGAAAGATTTACCTGCTCAACGTATCGGACAACCAGATGAGATTGCAGGGCTGGCCTTGTTTTTGGCATCTGAAGCTGGTTCTTATTGTACAGGCGCGGTATTTACCGCAGATGGTGGATACACCATTTAACTTCTTAATAACCAATAAATTTACATCCCAAAATAACCAAGATGAACGCAGTAAAATTATACGAAATAGGAGGCACAGATCAACTCAAGTACGAGGAAATAGAGGATCTTAACATTAAAAACCATGAGGTATTAGTTAAGATAGAAAGCGTATCTGTAAACTTTTCAGATACCTTAATTCGTAGAGGACTTTATCCATATATGCCTGAGTTACCAGCCATTTTGGGGAACGAGGCTGCTGGTGTAATTTCTAAAGTAGGCAGTGATGCTAAAGGATTAAAAGTTGGTCAAAAAGTTATTGTATTTGGCTACCCTTCCTATTGTTCTTCTATGGCAGTAGCAGCAAGCAGAGTAATTCCATTGCCAGATCATATAGATCTTGATGAAGCGGCAGCTTTACCTATTATTTATCTTACGGCTTACCATATGTTGCATACGGTTAGGCGCATACAACCGGGCGAAACAGTATTGATGTATGCAGCCGCAGGTGGTGTTGGTACAGCTATTATTCAGCTTGGTAAAATGGCAGGCATTAAAATCATTGGCCTTACCAGCACTGCTGAAAAAGCAGAAGCTATTACCAAGCAAGGAATTGACTATGTAATCAATTACAAAAAAGAAAATGTAGTTGAAAAAGTGTTGGATTACACCAATGGGAAAGGAGCGGATTTAATTTTGGATTGTGTTGGAGGTCCAAATTTTGGAGATAATTTTAAAATGATGAATACGCTTGGTCATTTAATTTGGTTTGGCATTGCTGCGGGTAATCCAACCACCGATTTATTAAAAGCACTTGGCAGAGAGCCATCTAAAAGCTATGCAGTAAGCATGTTTCATTTATACTCCATTATTAATAATACTAAAGTGATGACCGAATCTATGAAAACACTTATTGGCTATTTGGCGGAGGGTAAAATAAAACCAATTATCCATGATAGGATTCCATTAAAAGAAGTAGCAAAAGCACATGATATCCTTGAAAACCATGAAAATATTGGCAAAGTTATTTTAAAACCATAAAGTTAGATTATGGAGTTACACGATATAAAAAATATCCTAATATTAGGGAGCGGTACTTTGGGCTTAAGGGTAGGGTTGGCTGCTGCTATTAATGGCTATAAAGTAGTTATCTACGATGTAAATAAAACTTCTTTTATACAAGCAAAAAAAACGCAAGAAACTATTATGTATATGCTTGTTACTGAGCAAAGGCTAGATAAGAATCGAGTGGAAGAAATTAAAGCTGCTATTTCTTGGACCACAGACCCTGCGATTGCAGCTGCTAATGCAGATTTAGTAAATGAGTCGGTAACAGAAAATATTGATATTAAGAAAGAAGTGTGGAAACAGTTTGGCGAATTATGCCCTGCCCATACTTTATTTACGACCAACACATCTTATTTATTACCTTCTATGTTTGCCGATATAACCGGTAGGCCAGATAGGTTTTGTGCTTTGCATTTTCATGATGTGTTTTATGCCAATGTAGTAGATGTAATGCCACATCCTACCACCGTGCCTTGGATGATCCCTCTATTAGCTGATTTTGGAAAGAGCCTTGGCCAAACGCCTGTAATAATGAAAAAAGAATCGCCAGGCTATATTTTTAATAGTATGCTAATGGCTTTATTAGGTGCTGCCGGTGCTTTAGTAACCTACGATATTTCTGATATTGAAAACGTAGATAGGTCTTGGATGGGTAATTTTAAAATGCCTAAAGGGCCATTTGGAATAATGGATGAAATTGGATTAGAAACTGCTTGGCATGTGGTTAAAAATTTCACAGATGCCAAAAGTGTAAAATTTACTCAATTGCTCGAAGGGTATGTGAAGCAAGGTAAATTAGGTAAAAAAAACAGGAGAAGGATTTTATACTTACCCAAACCCTTCTTATCTAAAAGAAGGGTTTTTGAAAGGGTAGAAATATTTTTACTTATAGCTTAATTGTCTTGAGTTAACGCATCTATTTCGCCATTCTGAGAAAGGAAAATGGCAATGTTTTTAGTGTTAGGGAACTGACTAAATATGATCATTAAACTAGCCATTATGGGTACGGATAGTAACATGCCCATAATGCCCCAAATAGAACCCCAAAAAACTAACCCAACTACAACTACTAATGGGCTTAAATTTAATTTGTTTCCCATTAGTTTTGGCTCTAGCACATTGCCCACTAGCACCTGAACAGCTAAAACTCCTACTAATACACTAAGGGTCTGTTTTATATCTGCATATTGCACAATGGAAAAAAGAACAGGGAATGAAGTAGCAATCATAGAACCTACACTTGGAATAAAATTTAGAATAAAAATAATAAAGGCCCATAGAGCAGGTAGTTCAATGCCTAAAAATACAAGTACAAGAAAACTAAAGAAGCCAGTTAAAAAACTGGTCAGTAATTTAATAGTTAAATAGTCGTGTAATAATTTATGGATTTTGTCCCATGTTTTAGTTATTCTATTAGATTCTTTAGCACTGCCGTACATCTTATCCAACTTTTTGTTAATGTTAGTCTCTTCTAATAGAAGGAATAATACATAAAAGAAAACGAGTAATAATCGCCCAATAAAAGAAGCTAATGAAGATGCTGCATTTGCTGCAGACTGCATTAGTGCACCCTTCTGATTATCCAAATTTTCACCAAGGTTTTCAATTCCAATAAGGTCTTCAATTTTTTCTAATAAGGCAATTAAGTTGGCGCTATACAATTCAAAATTGGCTGTTAATTTATTGATATTGACAATGATGATATTAATGGAAACATAAAAACTCGAAAACACGATTGCAGTGCTTAAAATTGTAAGAATAATACGTGGAAGTGATTTTTTGAAAAGTTTTATTTTCCCTAACCCACCTCTCACTTCAATAATGATAAACCAAAATAATAATGCTACCACTAATGGTTGTAAAAAATTTTTAAAGAATAAAAAAATAGTTACAATACCGCCAAGTGTTATTAGCACTGCTGCGGTTTTTAACGTTGGGTTTAGAGTTTCTTTGTTGATCATAGATCCAAATTAGATATTATTTCGATTAAATTTTAACCAAAACATGTTTTAGGGTGTAAATCTCTTTAAATTTTATATCCAGAAGAGCTATTTATGATAAATAATCCTATATTTGCAGTCCGATTTTCAGATCGTATATAAATCCGCATAAAA
>CAZDQR010000265.1:0-4765 GCA_964507315.1 uncultured Roseivirgaceae bacterium | reverse complement strand
GTGTAAAATGATTCTACTAATATGTTGAGTGACGTCAAGACCAATATGTTGCCAATTTTTACCCCCATCGGTACTTTTATACATGCCATCTCCTGCATAAGACGATCGGCTTGAGTTCGGTTCCCCTGTACCCAACCAAATAATATTATTTTTCCAATCAACGTTTACAGCGCCTAAAGTCATTACCGCTTCATTATCAAAAATAGGCGTGTAGCTATTGCCAAAATTGCTGGTGTGCCATAAACCTCCAGAGGAATAGGCTACATAAAACTCTTGTGGATTTTCGGGATTTACAGCTATCTCACTAACACGGCCGCTCATAACTGTAGGGCCAATATTGGTAAAATGTAAACCTCCAGCTACAGAAGACTCGGTTAAACTGGCTCTTTGGGCTGCACCTGACTGTCGATCAACTGCAGTAGTTGCTTTTTGAGCCCAAAGTGTAGTGGATGCAAAGATTATAAATAGGAGGGTAGATAAAGTTTTCATAATCGCTTAAAATTGTGTTTAACAATATTAATCAATAGATGCTAAAAAGGAGATACCATTTGTATAAGTGCCCTTATCCCTTGATAAAAAGCATTAAAATTTATACCCAGTAGAGATCCCCACACCTGGTATAACATCTCCTTGAAATTCTAGTTCTGTTAAGCCTGTTATGTTATCGTATCTAGCATTATAGGCAATATATACTCCTCCTGAGAAGTTAAAATACACATTAGACTTTGTGGTATAAGTGTAACTAACATTTGGATAAACAATAAGGTCCACATCGCTAGAGGGACTATCTCTTTGTCCAAAAAAACTTGGCATAAAGCGAGATAGCTCGCAGCCAATCGATATTTTTTTAATGGTGTAATCCAATCCTACGTGCATAATAGTAGTCGGGCCATCCCAGCTTGGAAGCAAAATGCCAATTCCTAATGAAGGGGACACATACATTTCTCGATTTTTAGAAAGAGGAATATCATACTCAGAGTTGATGGTAGCACCATAAAAGTTAGCACCACCTATTTGCATCTCAATCTTGGCTTGTCCAAACAAAGGCATATTTACGATAAGGATGACAGCGCACATTGTAATTATTTTCATCATAAGGTTTAGATAAATAACTCCTATGGAGTTTAAATATTGCTTTATAACATCGCTTTTAAATTTTAGACTGGAGTAGAGGAGGAACTAATATTGTTGAAACTGAGTTTCAGACTAAATACTCATTCATATGAAAAATTTTATTGCTCCCATTTTATTTTTAATCCTTATCACAGGGTTTAGCTGTCACTCGCAAGAAAATACTAAAGTTATTTCTATAGGGTTTCACTCCGATGATTGTACAGATTGCAATACCCTAAAATCGAAGATGAAGAAGATGAATCGTGCCTTCTTTACATCTGCCATCGTATTTATAAAATACGATAAAACCAATTCGAAGTCTCAGGCCAAAGCAGAGGAGAAATTAAAGAAATGGGGAATGTTAGAAACTGCTCAGCAAGTAGAAGGACTAAAAAAAGTGATTTTGTACGATGCCAAAACCAAAGAAATGATTGTTCAATTGGATTATTCAGACTCAGTGGATGAGTTGAAACGAAAAATTAATAGTGCTTTAGAAAAATAATTTTATGGTTTCGAACTTTAGTGTTGACCTGAAATTATAATTACGTTTTTTATAAAAATATTGCTTTGCATTTGGAGAATTAAATTTGATGCTTATATTTGCATACTAAATACAACGAATATCTAGTATGAGTTATTCTTTATCCTTTACGAAATCAATTTTGGTAGTTATTTTTATCTCTGATAAGATTAGACAAAACCAATTTGAGTTTTTGTCAACCGCTGATATTTCTAAATATTTAAGCATTCCTAAACCCACGCTGGTTAAAATATTGCAGAACCTAAATATGGCTAACATCATAGAAACCAAAGAAGGTAAACAAGGAGGTATTCGCTTAATGAAAGACCCTGCAGATATAACTGTATTAGAAATATTCGAGGCCATGGAAAAAGGCAAGGCCTTATTTCAAACTTCGTTTAATATATTGGCAGAGGGTAAAAGACCTAATAATGCACAGGTATCTATAAAAAACATATTGGGCAATGCTGAAAACCAATTAAAAAAGGAGTTGTCTAAAAAAACTATTGCAGAAATTTTAGTTGAGATGAACGACTAATTTTTTTGCTTTAACTATATATACAAAATATAACGTAAAATCATATAAATGAAATTTTCGAAGTTTTTCTCTAATCTGCAAGAAGCTCCTTGGTATCGGGCTTTCTTAAATCCTGTGATTAATACAATTGGTAATGAAGGCACATTATTAGATATTGGAACGGGCTCGGGAAAGCTTATACAAATCCTAGCCACTGAAAAAAACATAACATGCACAGGAGTGGATACAGATGCCGCGATGTTGGCGGAAGCAAAAGTGAAGTTAGAAAACATTGATGCCGACCTTGTAGAAATAACACCCAACGAACCTTTACCCTTAGAAAATAATAGCTTCGATTACATAGCTATTTGTAGTGTGCTATTTCACTTTAAAAAAGAGGATGTTGATAAAATGTTAGCCGACTCTTTGCGGTTATTAAAAGCTGATGGCCAAATCATAATTCTCACTCCAACAGGAGCAGGGAATATGCTCACATTATCCAAGCACTACTTTTCACTCAAAAATAGAGGAATGTACGTTTGGTATCGTGCTACTAAAAAGCGCGCTCGACTTTGGACGAAGGAGAACTACTTGGCAAGGTATGCCACAGATCATAAATTGATCTATAAGAAGGAAGTAGTAATGAACGGATTTGCTCAATTAGAAATCATTAAAAATTAAACACTATAACTATGTATGTAATAACAGGCGCAACCGGAAACACAGGTAAAATAATTGCTACTACTTTATTAGAAGCAGGAAAAGAAGTTAGAATCATTGCCAGAAATGCAGAAAAGGCAAAGAAACTAACCGACAAAGGAGCGGTTCTATTTCAAGGCTCCACAGATGATGTAGATTTATTAAAAAAGGCCTTTGAAGGAGCTACTGCAGTTTATGCATTGCTACCTATGGATATGCAAGCGGAAGACTACACCGCTTTTCAAATGCAGCATGCCAATGCAATCGCAGAGGCTATGGAAGCTGCCAAGGTGAAATATGTAGTTTCGCTTAGCAGCCAAGGGGCACATTTAGAAAGTGATTCAGGTATCATATTGGGTCTTCATAAAATGGAACAATTATTTAATCGGATCGATGGATTGAATACGCTTAATCTTAGGCCCGCATATTTTATGGAAAATGCCTTAGGAATGGTGGGTATGATAAAAGATTCTGGCATTATGGGTTCTCCAATACAAGGAGATTTATCAATGCCTATGATAGCAACGAAAGACATTGCCAACCACGCAGCCAAAAGATTACTGGACTTAGATTTTGATGGAAATAATCATCAAGACTTATTAGGAGCGCGAAATGTAACTTATCAAGAAGTAACTACTGTTTATGGAACAGCTATTGGTAAGCCTGGTTTAAATTATGTTCAATTTTCATATGCTGATTTTAAAGGAGCTTTTATGGGCATGGGCGCTTCAGAAAGTGTGGCTGATAAAATGAACGAATTCATAAGTAGAGTAAATGCAGGAGATGTATTTATTGCTGAAAGAAGTGAGCCCAATACCACGCCTACTACCATTGAAGAATTCGCCCATACATTTAAGTATGTTTTTAATATGTAAATTACATTATGAGAGTGCTTGGCAATTATGGACTAAGCACTCTCTTATACTAACCAACTGCTAAATACGATGTTTATAGCTAAACGATATCCATTTTGGGGCCTTGTCAATTGGAGCAAAAAATACATTTTTATTTTTATTGTACTAGATTCAATTCCAATTCTGGTATATAAATTATTGGGTTGGCATTGGCTGGCCATACCTTGGCAACCCATTGCTTTAATTGGTATTGCGGTTTCTTTTTACCTTGGGTTTAAGAATAACTCAGCATACGATAGAATGTGGGAGGCGCGCAAAATTTGGGGAGGTATTGTAAATACTTCGCGAACATTTACTGTAATGACCAGAGATTTTGTTACCAATGAATTTGCCTCTAAAAAACTTTCAGAAGAAGAACTCTCCACAATTCATAAATCCATAGTTCATCGCCATGTGGCTTGGGTTAAAGCATTAACTTATCAATTACGGATGCCCAAACCTTGGGAGCATTCTGCCAAAGTGGAGGTTGAATTGAGAAAAGAAGGTGGAGTTCATCATGATGAAAATCATTTTGAAAAGATTAAACCGTACCTCACTAAAAACGAGTATGACTATGTAATGAACAAAGGTAACAGAGCATCACATATACTTAGTTTGCAGTCCAAAGAATTACTAACACTAAAAATAAATGGGCAAATTGATGATTTTAGGCATATGGAATTGGAGAAATTGGTGGGTGAATTCTTTGCCTTGCAAGGCAAATCGGAGCGGATAAAAAACTTTCCTTTCCCGAGACAATATTCCACAGTAAACTACCTTTTTGTTTGGATATTTTTGGGTCTTTTGCCCTTTGGTATGTTGAACGTATTTAATGACTCTATTACCCTTTTATCCTCTGGCTGGCTCGTTTTTCCATTTACATTATTGGTTTCTTGGGTGTTTATATTAATGGAGCTAATCGGTGATTATTCTGAAAATCCATTTGAAGGGCTTTACAACGATGTCCCCATATCTACTATGGCAAGAGATATCGAAATTGATATAAGGCAAATGTTGGATGAG
>CAZDQR010000264.1:0-4779 GCA_964507315.1 uncultured Roseivirgaceae bacterium | reverse complement strand
TCATAGATTAATGAAATGATTTTGCGAATTTAGCATTTCAAACTGATTATTACTTCACATTGATAGATTCAAAAATACCATTAGCAGAACGAATGCGCCCTTCATCCTTAGGTGAATTGATAGGGCAAGAGCATTTAGTGGGCGAAAATGGCGTTTTGCGCACCGTAATTAAAAGCGGCAGCCTTCCCTCTATGATTTTATGGGGCCCTCCTGGTGTGGGCAAAACTACCATTGCGAATATTATTGCCAACGAAATTAAAAGCCCATTTTTCACCATTAGTGCTGTAAGTGCTGGAGTAAAAGATGTACGAGAAATTATAGCTAAAGCAAAACGGCTGGCTACGGCAGTATTATTTATAGATGAGATTCATCGTTTCAATAAATCACAGCAAGATGCCTTACTTGGAGCTGTAGAAAAAGGAACCATTACTCTTATTGGCGCTACTACAGAAAATCCTTCATTTGAGGTTAATTCGGCTCTTTTATCTCGATCGCAAGTATATACACTTAAACCTTTAACTAAAGCCCACCTTGAGTTATTGGTAAAGAATGCGTGCGAAAAAGATGTAGAACTCTCCAAACGAAAGATAGAGTTCAAAGAAACCGAAGCGCTTTTTAACCTATCGGGTGGAGATGCCCGCAAGTTACTCAACTTACTAGAGTTGTTGGTAGAGTCTTCGGAGACTAAAAAAGTGGTAATTACCAATGACTTGGTGCAAACCAAAGCCCAACAACGGGTTGCTATTTATGATAAAGGTGGGGAGCAGCATTATGATATTATTTCCGCCTTTATAAAAAGCATCAGAGGTAGCGATCCCAATGCAGCGGTGTACTATTTAGCCAGAATGATAGAAGGTGGCGAAGATGTAAAGTTTATTGCACGTAGGCTTCTAATTCTGTCCTCCGAAGATATTGGCAATGCCAACCCAACGGCTTTAGTAATTGCGACTAATTGCTTTCAAGCAGTGGCGGCCATTGGCTATCCCGAAGCACGAATAGTCTTATCGCAATGTGTTACTTATTTAGCAACTTCACCTAAGAGCAATGCGAGCTATATGGCTATTAAATCGGCTGAGAAACTAGTACAAGAAACGGGTGATTTGCAAGTGCCAATGGCTATTCGAAATGCCCCTACTAAAATGATGAAGGAGCAAGGGTATGGGAAAGGCTATAAATACAGTCATTCTTATGAAGGTAATTTTATCGCGCAAGAATTTCTGCCAGATGAAATAGCTAACACCGTGCTCTACGATCCCGGCAATAATGCGAGGGAGAACGAATTAAGAAATAGGCTCAAGGCTCTTTGGAAAGAAAAGTACGGGTATTAATGCCAACGTCATTCCTGCGTAGGCAGGAATCTGTAATTAGATTACTCCATATTTCTCTTTAAGCACATTGCAATGGTGCATCGAATGCCCAGCTATCATTCTGCCAATCTTTTCTACCGTTAAGCCCTTTTGTTCTTCGGGGCCATAATAGGTGAGCATTTTTGCTGTAAAGCTTTCAAAAAGCTGTGTAGTTGAGTTGCGAAGGGTTGTAAATTCTTGAATTAGAGAATCGAGGCTGCGGCTTTCTGCCCCGCAGTTTTTTGCGTACTCATCTTCTTCAAATCCGTTGAGCAGTGTTTTATCTTTTCTGGCATAACGGAGGGCGCGGTAGCTCATAATTCGCTCTGTGTCTATAATATGGCTAATTAATTGTTTGGTCGTCCATTTGTCTTCGGCATAGCTAAAATCTCCTTGCTCTTCTGAAATTTTGTTGACCACCTCAAGGGTGTATAAAGTGGATTTTTCTATACATTTGGCAAATTTAAACTCCTTAGTTAAAGAAATATAATGCCTAAATAATGCTACATAATCGTTTGCCATAATTTATTTTTTTGCCATTAATAATTGTTAACTGAACATTGTCCATTGTTAATTACACATTGTTAATTATCTAATATATGTTTTTCTAAATTGTTCAATACTAGCTTTTCTGCCAACCACAATAAAGTACCAATCATCTTTTAAAACAGCATCTGGTGCAGGGTTTATTTGCAACCCGCCATCTCGCTTACCAACCGCCATTATATTGGCTCCTGTTTCAGACCGTACATGGATTTCTTTGATTGTTTTTCCTTTAAATTCTTCCTTAAACTGCTCAAAGTAAAACTCTTCAACTTCAAATCCACCTTCAATACCTTCCAGCATATTAATGAACTTAATAATGTAGGGTTTGGTAATTAATTGAGCCATATGCCTTCCTCCAAGTGTGTCTGGCATTACCACTTGGTCAACACCAGCTTTTCTTAGTTTCTTTTCTGCGTGCTGATTATTTAGCCGTGAAATAACAATAATCTCAGGTTTTAATTCTTTAGCCGTAAGAGCTATAAATACGTTTTGGGCGTCATCGGGCAAGGTAGAAATTATATGTGTAGCTTTTTCAATATTTGCTTTTATCAATACCTCTTCTCTACTTGCCTCACCTAAAAATATTGGCATAGAAATAGTATCTGCATACTTATCTAGAATTTCTTTATTATGCTCTATAATTACAAATGGAGTGCCTTGTTTGGTTAGTTCTTCACATGCTCTACGGCCATTTCGGCCATAGCCGCACACAATCACATGGTTTTTTAGTTTCATAATTTCTTTGAAATTAAAGTATCGATTAAATTCTCTTTTAAGCTCTCCTTCAAATACATAGCTTGCCATGTAAGCAACTATGTAAGCAAAAATACCTACGTTAAATAAAATATAAATGCTCACAAATAATTTACCTCCATCTGAAAGAGGGCGAAGCATTTTGTACCCTACGGTAGATAAGGTAATGGAGGTCATATAAAATGAATCGAGCAAGGAATAGCCTTCAATTAACGAAAAGCCCAAAACACCAGCGGTTATGCTGATGCCAATCAGACTAAAACTTATCGCCATTTTTTGCAATCCTTTGCTCATAGGCACTAAGATAAAGAACGTTTTAATTGTTTGTCTGCCTTCTCGCGAATAACTGCCTGCACCGTTCGATTATAAATTTTGCACTCCAACCACGATATAATATCAAAATAGATAAAGGCTCTTTTTTCGTAAGGGTTAGTTTCTAAAGGGAGTAGTTGAGAGCGTAATTGTTCAAATTTTATTGTCATTTCTTTATTGGATAACTTAGCAGACCCGAGCCTCCTTAAAAAATTGAGAATGTATTTTTGATACAACTGAAGATTTTTCTTTTTTAATAAAAACCGGTACGTATTTCGGATGTAATAATCAATTACGTCTTGGTTGCCGAGCTCATAATGACAGATTAAACTCAGTATTCGGGCAAACCCGTGCACATCTTCACGCAAATCAATATTTTCTGTATTAATAATTTTATTAAGCCAAATCAAAGATTCGCTAAACTGATCGTTGCCAACATAAAGGCACGCAATTTTATAAAACATTACGAGTCTTGAGTGAGCGTCTAACTCATTATAAAAAGCTTCTAGTTGAGGTTTTATACGGTTGAGCATACGCACACCTTCGGTAAAATGGCCTTGCATAAATAGCCCATTAAACTCATGCACATAGCTATATTTAAACAGTTTTTTATTTACGTTTTCGGTAAATGTTACATTAGGAATAAACCGTATTTTTCTAAATCGCCTTTTTGATGTTGCAAATTCTTTGTGCAAACCAAGGCGTGATTGGGCAATCATTAAGCTATTAAGAGCTTGAATGTAGCTTTCTAATTTAGTTTTTATAATAATGTTGCTATCATAAAGTGCTACCCATTTTCTTGCAAATTCATAGCCTTTTCTAAAATCTTGAATAAAGAAATGATAATTGATATAGAGTGAATAAAGGCTAAATTTTTCGTTTAGACTAAGGTCTTTTTCATTTAATGCAATGATATTGTCTTCGAAAATTCGAATTACCTTTTCGTGATCGCCTGCATTTCTAATGAAGCCAATTTTTTGATAAAAGGAGTTAAGCTCTAGTTGAATACTAGTAAAGCGGTTAATGTTATTTATTCGCTCGTTAGTTGCGCTAGATTCTTTAATAATATCTTCTACCGCTTTACGAGTGTCTCCGACAGCAGTTTGCAATACCACATTTTTTTGCCACTTAAGTACTACCAATAACAACTCCGGGTTGTCGCTTTTATAAGCCAGCGATTTTGCCTTTTTAAGTTGATTTGCACATTGTTTATACTGGCTTCGATTAAATAAAAGCTGTGCATAATCGATCATTTCGCGTATTTGCGCATCAATCGATGATGATAAATGATATCTTCTTAAAGTCTGGAGTATTTTCTTATAAAGATTGGCTTTTAGGTTAGGAAGTTGCCCTTCCGATACAAATAAATAGGCTTCATTCGGGTTGAAATTTTGTTGTTGATCTATCCCATTAAAAAGCTGCGCATATTTAGAATCTCCTATATGCGCTAAAGAATTAAGCTTAAAATACCTCTTTTCGCTCGCACTCATACTTTTAATGAGCTCGTAAAGTTCGTTTGATTGAGGTTTAGCCATTGTATTTATTGTGTTGTAAATATAGTAATCAGATTGTATATATGGTGTTATGCAAAGTAAGAAATTGTATTTATTATCAAACTTGGCATTTGATAGCTTTTCTGATTCAAATATTTTTGAGGCTTAGAATCAACTTGAAATTAGACTATGGGACAAAAAGTAAAGATATTCGACACCACATTAAGAGACGGAGAACAGGTGCCTGGTTGCCAACTCAACAAAGATGAAAAACTCCATGTTGCTGCTGCTCTTGATGAACTGGGTGTTGATATTATCGAAGCTGGATT
>CAZDQR010000263.1:0-4795 GCA_964507315.1 uncultured Roseivirgaceae bacterium | reverse complement strand
TATGCACGAAGCTGAACCTTTTATAACCAACGATGCCATTGTTTTTGGATTGCTAATGGCTATTTTAATGGTAATCTTTAAAACATCTAACAGCAAAAAATCAGGATTTGTTTCTTTTTATAAATATGTGCCAGCGTTATTATTATGCTATTTTATTCCTTCCATATTTAATTCAATGGGTATTATAAACGGAGAGCAAAGTAACCTCTATTTTGTAGCCTCTCGCTATTTATTACCTGCGAGTTTGGCTTTACTTACGCTTAGCGTAGATATGAAGGAGATTAAAAAGTTAGGGTTTAAAGCAATTATTATGTTTTTGGCTGGTACGGTGGGTATTATGATAGGTGGACCATTAGCCATTTTACTTGTTTCAATTATTGCCCCTGATGTAGTAGGTGGAGTTGGTCCTGATGCAGTTTGGCGTGGTATGACTACCATTGCGGGAAGTTGGATTGGTGGAGGTGCCAACCAAGCAGCTATGTACGAAATGTTTAAACCGAGTAATGATCTATATTCAACTTCTATTGCCGTAGATGTAATTGTAGCCAATATTTGGATGGCCTTTTTGCTTTTTGGAGCGGCTAGATCGGCTAAAGTTGATAAGTTTTTTAATGCAGATGCATCTGCCATCGAGGATGTTAAAAAGAGAGTAGAGGCTTACCAGTCTAAAATGGCCAAAATTCCTTCGTTAACGGATGTGATTACTGTACTTGCCGTTGGTTTTATGGCCATGGCCATTGGGCATGTAGTTGCCGGAATTATTGCCCCTTTTATAGATACAAACTATCCATTCTTAAATGCTTATAGTTTAAATAGTAAATTCTTTTGGCTGGTAATAACAGCTACCATAGTAGGACTAATCTTGTCATTTACTAAAGCGAAAGAACTTGAAGGGGTTGGAGCATCTCGCATCGGAAGTGTAATGATTTACATTTTAGTAGCTACTATCGGAATGAAGATGAATGTGTTAGCAATTTTTGATAACCCCGGCTTTTTTCTAGTGGGTGGTTTATGGATGATTATCCATATTACAGTGTTATTGGTGGTAGCCAAAATAATAAAAGCACCTTTCTTTTTTGTAGCTGTTGGTAGCCAAGCTAATGTTGGCGGTGCAGCCTCTGCTCCAATTGTAGCTGCTGCGTTTCATCCATCATTAGCTCCGGTAGGTGTATTACTGGCCGTAATGGGTTATACTTTGGGTACGGCTGGTGCTTATCTTACAGGTTTGTTAATGCAGTTGGTGGCTCCTTAGGTTATTGGATTAAATTCTTAAAAAACGATGTCTCCAATGGTATAATACTGTTGGCCTTTAGTAAAGTAAAAAACGTTATCTATCCAAAACCCATCTTTAATATATTGGTTGGCATATTCATTCATTTTAACCCATTTGTCATCCTCTTTCTTTAGTAAAATAATAGCTTGATAGCCCATCTCATCAACGGCTTCTGCCATATAATTTCCATCGTTAGAAGGATATATTTCCCAATTTCGGTAATCTACTTTACCTGTATTCAAATCAACCAATAAAGTGCTTCCTTCTTCCCATCCCATTAACCTAATTAAAATTATTTCCTCCTTGGGCCAATATCCTTTAAGTTCATAGTGTTCGTAACTTTCCCCATCACTATTATTATTAATCAGCGTAACTTCTTTGCTATTTTTGCAAGTAATGGTAATGCCTGCTCCATTTTCAACTGCTATTCCTTCGGGGATGACCTCTTTACTTAAAATAATGCTATCAACTCCTGATAATAATCGATTTTGAAAATAAATTGCTGAATCGAGTTCTATAACACCTTGCCACTTTTTATCAATTAGCGTCTGTTGGTACCAACTATTATCATATTGGGTAAGAATAGATTTTATTAGATTCCAAATTTCAGGTTCTGATCCATCCAGCATTCTACGCATCATAAAACCGTAGTCAAAAGATTCAAGGTACTGGGTGCTAAATCCAGCTTGCCCAAACAATTCTTGTATTCCATATAGTTTTTGTTCTAGATAGCCATACGTTTCGGTATTGGTTTTAGTGATAACCCTTTCTTCTGCTTCAAGGTATTGTTTGGTAGAAGTTATAGAGGCGTAATCTCTTAGTTGTGCTTGAGCTCCTTGTTGCATAATAACAATTTTTAGCGAAGCCATTTTTCGAAACTGCTCTTTATAACCGTAATCGTAAATAGTTTGATAGAGAAGGCCATTTGCTTGTTTATCATTCGCACTTGGAATCAAATTTTCGTTTATCCACTTAATCATTTCGGGGTTAATGTTTTTAAACTCCTCTTCAACATATGGCATTAAATCTGTGCGTTTTTTTGCAGACCCAATTGCTTTAATTCCAGCTATCTTTTCAAGGTGAGATAACCCATCGTTATTATCAACTCCACAGGCTCTAATTTTATTCCTGAGCCCATATATATTGTCAAAATAAGCAGGAGATACCGGTAAATATTTTAATTTAGACGCATCCAATTTGTAGAATTTACTAAGATTAAACTTATCGTTTTCAATAGCACAATTAAACGATTGCTCCACCCAACTTTGGCCAGTTGAGAGGGTGAAATAATCTTTGGTATTGGCTTGCTTGTAGTTATTGCAATTTCCATCTGCTGCATATCCGTACCTGCCCGTTAAAACTAAGTATGGGCCGCCTTCTTTTGTATTATCAAACGAGTAGTTTTCATCCGATCCAATAATATCTTGGCATTTTCCTTTGGTGGCGCCAACTTGTACACCTGTAGGAGTTTGGATAGTATTTTGTTCGAAAATAGTAACAACTATTCTTCTACCAAACAATGTATCGGCAGTTTCGGTTATGTCCTCATGTAAAAACTCAGGAATTTCGTCCTTATTTAAATCACCTAAAATTTTCCATCTGCCCCTAAAAATAAGCTCAGTTTCGGTTTCTTTAAGCAAGGAGTGTTCAAGTGTATATTTATTGCCTCTTTTAAGTCCGGAAATTACTACTTTGGGTATGCTATCAGCTACATTTTTGATGGAGATATGTTCATTCTGCCAAACGATTTCGGTTGGTATGTTATCATTTGAGCCTTCTTTATTCTCAGAACAGCTTGTGAATGATAATACAACAACTAATAATAGAAGAGGGTAAATTTTCATATAGAAGGTTTATTTATAGTGTAGATTATTGGCTGCTATAAAAATAGAACATTTCTTCTTTTTACCTATTCGTAACCTAGTATTTACCATATCTTTGCGTGCGTAAAATCACATAGTAAATATGAAGTTTATTAAGCATTTCTTTTCAATGTCGTTTTCTGGGGCATTATTACTTGTTTTTGGTGTAAGTATTGGTGTTGCCACATTTATCGAAAATGATTTTGGGCCAATAGGTTCCCAATCAATTGTATATAGAGCGCTTTGGTTCGAAGTGCTTATGGCGGTAATGGTAGTTAACATGATTGGCATTATCGTGGTTAAAAAAATGTATAAGCGAGATCGTTGGGTAAATTTATTATTTCACGGGGCCTTTATTGTTATTTTAATTGGAGCCGGAATAACTCGCTTTTTTGGCGAAGAAGGAATGATGCATATTCGTGAAGGCGAATCGTCTAATACATTTATCTCGGAGCAAACCTATATTAATGCTACCATACTCGATGGCGATTTTAAAAAGGAGTTTCACGACAAAGTGCTTTTTAGTCGTATAAAAAATAATAGATATTCCAATTCGGTATCATTGGCATCTGGAGAAGTGGAGTTTAAAATGAAGCAATTTATTTTTAATGCTACTCAAATTGTTGAGCACGATGAAGCAAATGGTGCTCCAATGCTTACCCTTGTAACTGCTGGTGATAGAGGCAGAGAAAATATCTATTTTTCAGAAGGAGATGTTAATAATGTAAATGGCTTACCTATTGGTTTTAACGGACAGTTTGATTCAAATACGCTGGTTATAAACCGATCAGATTCGGGGTTAGTGTTGTCATCGCCATATCCTGTAAATACAATGAGTATGGATACTCGCGAAATGGCACAAATTGAACCTAATAATTGGGTGCCTGCTTTGCAACGAACTTTATATACCATTGGCGAAATTAACTTTGTAATAACGGGCAATGATCCAAAAGGAATTACTAAAATCATTTCGGCAGAAGTTGAGAACAACGCACAACAAACCCGAGATGGAGTTGTAATGGAAGTTACCGGTTTGGGTGAAACCCAAGAAGTTATTTTGTTTGGCGGTAGAGGATATGAACCTGAGCCTGTGTTTGTAGAAATTGGTGGAGTAAATATGAGCCTATCTTACGGTTCGCAAGTTGTTGAAATACCCTTTAGTATTACCTTATCAGATTTTCAATTGGATAGATATCCTGGTTCTATGAGTCCGTCTTCTTATGCCAGCGAGGTAATATTAACAGATGGCGAGGAAAGCTATCCTTTTAGAATTTATATGAACAATATTTTAGACCATGGTGGCTACCGATTTTTTCAATCATCCTACGATCAAGATGAGTTGGGTACGGTGCTTTCTGTTAATAAAGATAGGCTAGGCACTATGATAACTTATATTGGATATATTCTTTTGGCCATAGGCCTTATTGCCATTGTTATTTCTAATAAAACAAGATTTAGATACCTTTCTTCTCAAATTGATAGAGTACATAAAAAACGCCAAAAATTAGCAACAGCTATCATCGGCTTGCTATTCCTTTCTTCTTCGGTAATTGCAGCAGAGTTACCTAAAGCACCTCCTGTAAAACAAGCAGAGGCATTTGGTCAGTTAATTTACCAAACCAATGCGGGCAGAATGACGCCCATTAACTCCTTGGCAAGT
>CAZDQR010000262.1:0-4810 GCA_964507315.1 uncultured Roseivirgaceae bacterium | reverse complement strand
GAATATTGAACACTCTAAATTAGTATGTGCCTAAATGACTATCTCTAAAAAAGTAATTATGATTCGTTCAATTCTGATGGCTTTAGCCCTCTCAATTTCTTTTCTTTCCCAAGCCCAAACCACACAATCACCTCAAGATTATTTGGGCTATGAGCTTGGTACTCGTTTTACCAATCATTATAAAATTGTAGAGTACGTGGAGCAAGTGGCAAATACCAATGCAAATGTAACATTGGTTTCTTATGGAGAAACCTACGAGCACCGCCCACTAATGGTAGCCATTATTTCATCTAAAGAAAACATGGATAGATTAGAAGAAATTAGAACTTCTACTTTGCAAAGAGCAGGATTGTTATCTGGTACTCCAACACAAAACATACCCGTTGTTTGGCTTAGTTATAATGTGCACGGCAATGAGGCTTCTTCGAGTGAAGCTATGATGCAAACATTGTTTGAATTAGCTAATAAACAGAACATGGAGGTACAGGACTGGTTGAAAAACACTGTGGTTATTCTTGACCCTTGCATCAACCCAGATGGCCGTGACCGATATGTTAATTGGTATAACCAAACGTTGGGAGCAAATGCAAACCCTAATTTAGATAGCCGTGAACACCGAGAACTTTGGCCTGGTGGCAGACAAAACCATTATGTATTTGATTTGAATAGAGATTGGGCTTGGCAAACACAGATTGAATCGGAACAACGCATTACTTTATATAATAAATGGTTGCCTCAAGTACACGTTGATTATCACGAACAATACATAGAAAACCCTTATTATTTTGCGCCAGCCGCCAAGCCTTATCATAATGTAATTACCCCATGGCAAGGAGAATTTCAACAGTTAATTGGGAAAAACCATGCCAAGTACTTTGATGATAATGGATGGTTATATTTCACGAAAGAATCGTTTGATCTACTTTATCCAAGTTATGGAGATACCTATCCTATTTTTAATGGAGCCATTGGTATGACCTATGAACAAGCGGGCAACGGTCGTGGAGGTTTGCAAGCTTTATTGCAAAATGGAGATACTTTAAAATTGACTGACCGGGTGGCTCACCATTATACCACAGGGCTTTCTACAGTGGAAGTAGCTTCTAAAAATGCCTCAAAACTTATTTCCGAATTTGAGAACTTTTACAAAACTCCAGTAAAAAACAAGTACAAATCATATGTGGTTACAGAAAAGAACCAATCGAAAATTAAAGCTTTAACTGACCTTTTAGATAAGCAAGAAATAACCTATGGTAAGGTAAGTGCCGACAGAAAAATTCAAGGTTTTGATTTTAATAAAGGAATTGAAACCTCTACCACCATTCATAAAGGAGACTTAGTGGTTTCTGTAAATCAACCCAAGGGGATATTAGCCTCGGTGCTTTTTGAGCCAAGAACTCAATTAGAAGATTCTCTTACTTATGACATAACCGCTTGGAGCCTGCCTTATAGTTTAGGGTTTAGCGCAATTGCCTCTACTACAAATATTTCAGGAGGCGTATGGCAATCAAGTTCTTTTACAAAAAACACCCTTAAAGATTCCAAAGTGTATGCATTTGTGTGGGAAGGAAGTTCAGTACAAGACCTCGCATTAGTTGGAAGTTTACAATCAAAAGGAGTACATATTCGAGTGGCAGATGAGCCTTTCACCACTAAATCTAAGAGTTATAAAAGAGGCTCATTTTTAGTACTTAAAGCTGATAATAAACATTTAAAAGGATACGAACAACTAGTAGTTAAAGAAGCTAATAATAATTCAATAACCCTTGCCCAAGTACAAACAGGTTTTTCTGTACAAGGTAAAGATTTTGGATCTAGTTCTATGCGTTTATTAGAAAAACCAGTAGTGGCCATCATTGGTGGCGATGGCGTTTCTCCAACTGCTTTCGGTGAAGTTTGGTATTATTTCGATCAAGTGCTCAACTATCAAGTAGCAACCATCCGAACAGATTATATGAGCCGTGTCGACCTCTGGGATTACGATGTGATTGTTTTCCCAAATGGATATTATCGTGTAATTAATGAAGGCAAAAGAAAAGAATTAAAACGATGGGTATCAGATGGAGGTAGTCTAATTCTATTGGAAGGTGCCATTCGTTCTTTTGTAGATACAGATCAATTTGGGTTGGTTACTACGTATGATGAAGAGGATGAAGAGGAAGAAGAAGACCCAACTCAAGAAGTATATGCAAGCAGAGAAAGAAAAGGAATGGAAGAGTATATTCCAGGGGCCATTTATAAAACAAAAATGGACAATACACACCCATTAGGATTTGGTTATGATAACCAATATTTTACATTAAAAAGGAGTAGTCGAAAATATCAATTATTAGAAGATGGTTGGAATATAACGGTGCTACCCTCTGGCAAACCAATAGCAGGATTTGCAGGTAATAAAACTCAAAAGGAATTAAATAACTCCTTAGTTTTTGGAGTGGAAGAAATTGGTAATGGCTCTGTAGTTTATTTTGTAGATGACCCTCTTTTTAGGGCATTCTGGCAAAGTGGATTCAAGGTATTCGCCAATGCGGTTTTCTTATTGCCTTAATATTTGCAGAAAAAAATGTAAGGGATTCCCGCAAAAGTGGGAATCCCTTAGCATAAGCCCTCAATTTAAGAATTGAATAAGGAATAATACACTTGATTTGAGAAGATTCTTCGATTCCTCAGAATAAAAAAGAGAAGAAATGAAAAAAGTAATTATAGCCTCTAAAAACCCAGCAAAAATAAAAGCAGTCGAAAATGCTTTCTCGAAAGTGTTTCCAAACGAAACATTTAAATATGAAGGAGTAAGTGTTCCGTCCGAGGTACCCGATCAACCCGTAGGAGAAGAAGAAACATTAATAGGGGCCGAGAACAGAGTTAAAAATGCAATAAAAAGCATTGAAGGAAATTATTGGGTTGGACTTGAAGGGGGTGTAGCTCATAATGACAACCAATTAGAAGCATTTGCTTGGATGGTTATCCGAACAAACAACATGCATGGCAAAGGGCGAACAGGCTCGTTGTTTTTGCCTCCAAAGGTAGCAGAGCTAGTGAAATCCGGAATGGAACTTGGCCATGCTAACGATGTGGTTTTTGGACAATCAAACTCTAAGCAAAAGGGCGGAGCAGTAGGTATACTCACAAATAACTTACTAACACGTACTACATATTATGAGCAAGCCCTCATTTTAGCACTAATTCCATTTATAAATAAGCAGCATTATTCCTAACTTCGAACTTTCAACTTTACACTCCGAACTTCTTTATAATGCAACCCAATTTATTAGATATTCCAGAAGAGTTTTACCCCTTTGAAAGCACCGAACCTTTTTCGGAATGTAAAGTCTGTGGCCTTGATTTAAGCCTTGGAACTACTGACTATTTTGTTGAAAAAGCCGTAAAACACAATATCACTTTTCAAGTAAAAGACATTGTGTTTGAATACGCCATTTGCTCGGCTTGCGCTCAGAATATGCAAAAATCTATTTCTGCAGAATCACAGGAAAATATGCAACAGTTTTTTGGTGATCACCATTCATTTATGGGCAAAATTCAGGCATACCAACAAGGAAAAGGAGAGCCTTTAGAAGAATTATTGTCGAAGTGTTCGTTACATAATGATCCCATTACTGAAATGAGTGAGTACATGATGCTAGGTCATTTTAGAGGAGACAAAATGATAGCCACTACCATGCCCTATATTTTAGGAGGAAAAGCCATGGATCAACTCTCCGAAATTATGAGCAATGAAACCATTGATGAAATGAACCGATTCAAAAACGAATATTTCGGAGGGCCATTTGAGCTTGAAGATTTATGGGAAGGGAAACCAGTATTTTTGTAAAAGGGAACACAAAAAAATGCACAACCTTATACAGCTGTGCATTTTATAAAAAAGAGATGAAACAATGTTTACTCTACCAACCTAGCTCTCATTTCGCTAATGGTTTGTGCTAAAGAGGTAATTGTTGGATCTGATTCAATAAGACTAAGGTCTTGCGACTTGATAATTTTATCATAATCAATCTCGCTATAGATCTTTTCCATTTTAGTTAAATCATTATAGTATGGTGTATTTTCTACTCCTTCAATATTACTTGCTAAATAGGTTTTAATAGCACTAACGTTTTTGTTTTGAGATAAGATGGCATGGTAAAGGGGCACCATAAGTTGTTGTCTTAAATCATTTGGCATATCATTTGGGTAGTTTATTATAATCTCTAGAGCCATATTAAGACCTTCAATATAAAAACCTGCATAGGCAATTGCTGCCAATCTGTGTCGTCCACTGGTTCGTAACGTTTCATGTGCCTTGGCACTCATCTCATTTACATAGCCCTCCACTTTAGTGGCTTCGTCATCATTGGCATATCGTTCTGAAATAGAATGCATTACACTTCTTTCTACTCCTAAATTGCTAGATAACTCGATAATTGCATCAACCAACTTTTTAGAATCTTCTTCTTCATTATAAGCTGTTGTGTAAGCCAAATTCGCTAAATATATTCCAAGATTCACCGCTTTCTTTTCATCGCTAGCCACTAAGTATGTATCCGCCTTTTCTGGATTGTTAATTACTATTGCCATATAATCAGCTCCTGTAGCCTGTAGCCTTGCAGCAAATTCATCCGCATTAGGCAGCATAGGCACAGCTGATTTAATTTCTGTTTCTATCACTTCTGATTTTTTGTCAAACTCTTTTTCCGCTTCACTGTTTTCATCAGTTTTAGTAGTGCAAGAAGAAGCCATAAACATGCTGGCTAAGAGAAAATAAATGATTTTTTTCATTTTATAATTAGTTAGTTTTTTCAAAAGTAATTGAAAA
>CAZDQR010000261.1:0-4847 GCA_964507315.1 uncultured Roseivirgaceae bacterium | reverse complement strand
AAGTCTTATTTTAATCAATTTGCAATACTGCCATAAATGCTTCTTGCGGAATTTCCACATTTCCTACTTGACGCATTCTCTTTTTACCTTTTTTCTGCTTTTCGAGCAGTTTCCTTTTACGAGAAATATCACCACCATAGCACTTTGCTAATACATTTTTACGCAATGCTTTTACGGTTTCTCGTGCTATAATTTTTTGCCCAATTGATGCTTGAATAGCAATTTCAAACATCTGACGAGGAACGAGTTCTTTCAATTTCTCGCATAGTCGCTTGCCCCAATCGTAGGCTTTATCTCTATGTACTACTGCCGATAAGGCATCAACAGGGTCTCCATTAAGCATAATGTCTAGCTTAACCATGTTTGATCTCCTAAAACCAATAAGTTCGTAATCTAACGAAGCATATCCTTTTGAAATGGTTTTAAGTTTATCAAAAAAGTCAAACACAATTTCGCCTAAAGGCAACTCAAAAGAGAGCTCTACTCTATCGGACGTTAGATATACTTGGTTTTTAATTTCTCCCCTTTTGTTCATACAAAGAGAAATTACAGGGCCAACAAATTCTGCTTTAGTAATTATTTGGGCAGAAATAAAAGGCTCCTCCATATAATCAATTGATCCTGGATCTGGCATTTCGGCTGGAGAGTTAATATCAATCTTTCTGCCATCGCCATACACCGCATGAAACTGCACCGAAGGAACAGTTGTTATCACGGTCATATCAAACTCTCGCTCTAAACGCTCTTGCACAATTTCCATATGCAACATGCCTAAGAAACCACACCTAAAACCGAAACCTAGAGCCACAGAAGTTTCAGGTTCCCAAACCAAGGAGGCATCATTCAACTGCAATTTCTCCATCGAGTTTCTCAACTCTTCGTAATCCGTGGTTTCAACAGGATAAATTCCTGCAAACCCCATTGGCCTCCCCTCTTCAAACCCTTTAATTGATTCATTACAAGGATTATCAACATGGGTAATGGTATCACCCACTTTTACTTCTTTGGCTACTTTTATTCCTGAGATTAAATATCCCACGTTACCTGTTGATATCTCAGGTTTTGCTTCTTGATCTAACCTTAGAATACCAATTTCATCGGCATTATATTCTTTGCCTGTATTAACAAACTTTACTTTATCTCCTTTTCTTATTTTACCCTGCATCACACGGAAATAGACTTCTATTCCTCTAAATGAATTGTAAACAGAATCGAAAATTAACGCTTGCAAAGGCGCATTTTCATCACCTTTAGGAGCAGGAACTCGCTCAATAATAGCCGCTAATATATCTGTAATACCTATGCCTTCTTTACCACTCGCGTGGATTACATCTTCACGACTGCAACCCAGTAAATCAACTACTTGATCGGTAACATCATCGGGGTTGGCTCCAGGTAAATCTATTTTATTAAGTACAGGGATAATTTCTAAATCATGCTCTAAAGCTAAATATAAATTAGAAATGGTTTGCGCCTCAATCCCTTGCGAAGCATCAACAATAAGTAATGCTCCTTCGCAGGCAGAAATAGACCTTGAAACTTCGTATGAAAAATCAACGTGTCCTGGAGTATCAATCAAATTAAGCGTGTACTCCTCATCTTTGTACCTATAGTCCATTTGAATGGCGTGGCTCTTAATAGTAATCCCCCTCTCCCTTTCCAAATCCATATTATCGAGCAATTGCGACTGCATATCTCTATCTGTCACAGTACTTGTGGCCTCTAATAGCCGATCTGCCAAGGTGCTTTTACCATGATCAATATGTGCTATGATGCAAAAATTTCTAATTCTATCCATATAAGGCGTTTTGCGAAACGAGGTGCAAAAATATAGATTAAATTCTGAAATGAAGCTAGGAAAATCAATTCTAATAGAGAAATGATTTGCACTAAATGTATCTCCTAATATCTTTGCACAAAAAAAGATGGTAAAGGCAGAAGAACTTAAGGCTCAGAATATTTCGGAATACATTATCCATATGTTTAAATCGGAAGATTTGGTTCGCACCTTTGAATTTGACTTAAATAGGATTACCGATTATCTAATAGACAATATCCCAATTTCTAATATTGAGAAAAAAGAACAAATTTTGTGGTATGCAGCTCTTATCGAGCAAATGAGAGCTGATAACATTGTAGATAAGGGTCATTTGGTTGAAATAGAACGCCTCATTAGTAACTTAACTTTATTGCACACCGATTTGCTTAAAGAAGATAAAGTTTACCAAAACATACATAATAGCGCGCTACCTTTTATTCAAACCCAAATCGAGATTTCTAAAAACACCATTACGGAACCTATAAAAATTTACCTTAATGCAGTGTATGGTTTCTTACTTTTAAAAATTAATAGCAAAGGGGTTACGGATAATCAACAAGAAATGTTGAATGCGTTTGGAGATGCACTCTCCTACCTAAGTGATAAATACGATAAGTAATAAGGGCCAATTTGGGACTGTACTCTAGTTGAGGCTCATATTATTAATATTTAGCTCTTTCTTCAACTCCCATTAAATTGAAGCATTAATATCGTATACGAAATAAGGAGTACGGGGATAGCTGCAAAACTAAGAGATACAATGAGTGTCGTTTTCTTGCTTCTTTTTACATCCTTAAGATATACTGCTAAAATTTGATCGGGATACAACTGCGTTTGCGTATTGCCTTTTATTCCATAATACATGCCGTCTTTAAAATAGCACTTTTTAAATACAAACACAGACCGATCATTTATGCTGCTTATTCCTTTTATTCTACCCTTGCCAATAGCGTCATCTATAGGAATAGATTGCTTGTTATAAACAACACAACTTTGCCCCACTACCATAAAAGCTAAAACTAACAGGGCTCTATTTATTAAATTGCTTTTAAACACTCCTTAAACTTACAATTTTATGCTTGAATGTCAATGCAAATAGAAAACGTTATGTTCTAATAAACACAATAGGTTGGCGTGCACACTTCAACTCAATAACAACATCAAAAACCACCTATTCACCTAGTTAAAAACAAATTTAACTTCTTGATTTTGAAAGCTTTCAACCCCTGTACCCATTTCTATAAGCAGTTTCCCAATATTATCTACACCAATTATTTTTCCCTCAAATTCTTTGCTCGACTTAAAATATCTAAACTTTCTAAGTTCATTAATTCCCAATAAATTACTCAAATAATCATCCTCTATTTCATTTCTAAGCCCATCCTGTAGTCTCCTATAATTGTTTGATATTTCTTTAATTGACTCTACCAAAACTTCATTTAAATTAAAGTTTTTTCGTGATATAGTCTGGAGAGAAGTTGCATTCAGTTTCCCAAATTCTACCTGGTTAATATTGCACCCAATACCAACGACTGTGCTTTCAATTTGTTTGCCTTTAACACTGTTTTGAATAAGAATTCCGGCCACCTTTTTATCTCCAATATATATATCATTTGGCCATTTTATTTTCACTAAACTGGCAACATACTTTTGAAGAACATTTACCATCGAAATACTTATTATTTGAGTTAAAAAAAATTGGTGATTTATTTCTAAAAAGCTAGGTTTGAGAACTAATGAGAATGTTAAGTTTTTAAAAGGCTCAGAATTCCATTCATTACCTCTTTGCCCTGCCCCATTTGTTTGGTTATCGGTAATAACAACACTGCCTTCTTGTGTGCCACTCTTTAATAAATTGGCCGCAATTTGGTTAGTTGAGTGACAGCTTGGCAGATAATGAACTAAATTAGACGCAAAGCCTAAATTGGCAGGGATTTTATACACTCTTTTTTAGTATTTTTGTAAAAGATATTCAAGTAAGCCAAAGTTAGTACATGGGTAAAAAAGAAGTATCACTCTCATCTGATAAATTAAGCCAGCTGATTGTGAAAGGAATGCAAGACAAAAAAGCATTAGACATTCAAGTATTGGATTTAAGAAAAGTGAATAATGCTGTAGCCGATTTTTTTATTGTTTGCACAGGTAGCTCTAATACGCATATGCAAGGAATTTCTGAAGCTATACAAGAGGAAGTTCACAAAATAACTCAAGATAATCCTTGGCATAAGGAAGGCAGTGACAATAAATCTTGGGTAGTGCTCGACTACGTAGATGTTGTGTCTCATATTTTCACCAAAGATGCCAGAGAATTTTATCGCATCGAAGATTTGTGGGCAGATGCCAAAATAACCAAGGTTGAAGAAACAGCCTAATTTTAAATAACAGAAAACAAACGCATTCATGGCGAATAATAAAAAAAAGGGAGGCATAACTCCTAAATTACCTCAACCGAAACAAAATTATCAGATATGGATAATTGTTACCCTTGTTTTAGTAATCACTTCAATTTTTTACCTCAACAGCCAAAACTCTTTAATAGAGATTTCTGAGCGTAAATTCACGCAAATGGCTTTAAGTCACGATGTTGAAAAACTAACATTTGTACGAGGCCAAAATGTAGTTGAAGTACAACTTAAAAAAGAAGCTCTCTTAAATGCAAAGTATAAATCTGAGCTTGATAACCGTGTAACATTGGGTGCAAGCGAAGGTGGACCTCAGTATAAATTCAAAGTGCTATCAGCCGATAAATGGGATGATATTGTTAAGGAATTAAATAAGGAGTTAGGAAACGACAACAAGCTTGATTACGGCATTGATGAACGCGCAGATACAACATCTATGCTCTTTAACTGGGGATTTTTATTCTTAATCCTTTTCGGATTTTGGTTTATGATGCGCAGAATGACTGGCCAAGGAGGCCCTGGTGGTCAAATATTTAATATTGGCAAATCAAAAGCAGCTCTTTTCGATGCTAATAATAAAGTAAAAACATCATTTAACGATGTAGCTGGACTTGAAGAAGCTAAAG
>CAZDQR010000260.1:0-4899 GCA_964507315.1 uncultured Roseivirgaceae bacterium | reverse complement strand
TTCAATAGACCCAACAATTCCACTCCAACCCTTATGGCTATATTGCTGATCAAAAAGATAATTGGTATAAAAAGCGCTATTCCCAACTAAAATATTAAGCAAATATTCGATGGATAGTTCATCAGAAAACAATAATTCTTTTACCCTTTTTGAAGTGAAAAAACTAGAAAAACTGTTTTCTTCCAGTGTTTTAATCGCATTTAAGAGACCTTTATCTTCAAAAGGGAAACTCCAAAGAGAAATGCCCTGGTCCAAGTAACTGCCTAGTATTCTGAAAAATAATGGCTGAACAAGGTTATTAATATCAACCTTATAATGCGATTTCCATTGCTCTCTTAGCTGGCCAACTCTTGGATTAAAGTCATGAGAATAAGCCTTATCCAGCATCTTATAGGTATAAGAATTAATATTTTCTTTCCCCTTACGCCATTTAATTACACGCTCAATTACATCTAATTTAATCCTGCCTTGCTTATGTAATTTTCTATACTCATTTACATTAAAGGTAACTTGAAACCCAAATATTTTGGCCGAACTAAAAATTCCTTCGAAAAACTCCTTCTCTTGAAATGAATGTAATGAATTATGGTGCACAAAATCCTTAAGTGTTGATTGTGCTGGTAGATAATGCTGTATGGTATGCAAGCATTTATCTACATCAAATTTATGTAGCATTAAAATTACTTAAATAAATAAAAAATTGAATTTGGGGTATTGGTTATACCCCAATCATTTCAAAAATTCTATTATTAAAAATGTAATTTCAAAGAACAGTAAAGAATAAATAGGTGTGTTTTAGAGGAGGAAAAAGTTCCTCTAGAAATTAAAGCTGCATTACTTTCGGTTTCTAAAAATGGAATTAATATTTCTTTCTGAAGAAAAATTTGTTCTACAATACTATTTTTCCCACCCGAACAGCTCGTGTTTTTTTCAATGATATTATCAAAGGAAAACACGGCAGTCTCCTCTAATTCAACTTTCTCATAGCTTTCATAAAAATAAACACTCTTATCTTCCCCACTCGAAAAGAGAGGAATTAACAAGGTGATTATTAATATTTTAAAAAATTCTGCCATAAGAAGGCGCAAGTGTAACGGGTTTGATCAAGCTATCCAAGATGCAGATGCAAAAATCACTTTATGCGATTATAGAGCATTTGAATTATACCATCCTTTAAACCAACATCGGGGGCTAATATTTGATTTGTATCAGACCACTCCATCACTTTTAAATAAATTTCGGATGCATAAGGTATAACATCTGCCCGATCCTCGCGCATTGCGTAATGATCGATTCTTTCTTCTGAAGAAAAAGAATTGATTTCAGAAATGGTTTCAGTGATGGTTTCTAATGATAAACTTTGATTTTTTTTAGCTCCTGCAATTTTGGCAATGGTTTTAATATTTCCTCCTGTGCCAATGGCATTGGTTACTCCACTTTGCTTATTTTCTTCTAACCATTTTTTTAACCGAACCCATTCGGCAGGGTCATTGCGATTTCGCATATTACGAACAGAGCCAAGTTTAAAAGAGTTTCTAGCAAAGGAAACCTTGTCTTTCACCAGATTAATTTCAGTGCTCCCTCCACCAACATCAACATGCAAATAATCGGTTAGCTCATTATCTTTTTGAACTGCTAGCTGTAACAATTCCGCTTCTAAGTCTCCTGCAATCACATCAATATGAAGGCCACTTTTATCATAAGATCGTTTTAGAATGCGCTCTCCATTATTGGCATCTCGTAATGCTGCTGTAGCACAACCATACACGTCATCAACTTCGTAAAGATCTAGCATTGTTCTAAATGCCAGCATTAGATGAATAAATTTAGTTTCATTACGAAACGTAATTTCTCCCATTCTAAAGGCATCATCTCCCAATCTTAAAGGAAATCGAATATTCTCAAGTATTTTATAAGACATACTACCATCTGTGTGTGGCAATATCCGTGTAATTTGTAAACGAATGGCATTTGAGCCAATGTCGATGGCGGCAAGTTTCATAACTCAAAAATACAATACTATTTCTTACCAAAAAGTTTACCAAAGAAACTACGATATTCTTTATCGTTTGCTTCTTCTTCGCTTAAATTCACAAGCGGCTCAATAATACTTTTTATTTTTTCAGAAGATTGATTGCCAATTTTTTTTGATATCAAAACGCCATGTCTATAAAATAATAGAGTAGGTACGCCCATTATTTTTAAGGATCGAGCTAGCTCTCTTTTATCATCAACTACTAAGTAGTTAAACTCTGCACTACTGCCCAATTCTTCTCCTGCTTTTTCAAAAACTGGCATTAAGGCTTTACAATTAGGACAACTCTTGGTTTTTACCATTACCACAAAAGGTTTTTCCTTAGATTCTATGGATTTCTCAAACTCTGTACTAGTTAATTCTTTCATCTGCCGTTTTTTTTTTAACATAACTAAGCTAAAATAAATTCAGTAAAATCTAATATTATCTATTCTTTAAAAATCCAAAAATATTCCTACTTTCACAATTGAACTATTTTGCTACCCACTACTGTTACTATTCAAAACCGATGGAATACCTTGCAACTAACGATTTTCTAAAGGCCAGTAAGCATTTATAACATTGAGAGATCAATCTAACTATTAATAAATATACAGATGAAAGCCAGAGAGTACTTTATCCTATTTTCAATTTTTATAATGACTGCAATTATTTTTATTGCGCAACAATACCCGGCCATTTGGTGGTCAATGATAATTATTGGCCCTATTCTTCTTCTTGGGTTTTCTGATATTATCCAGAAAAAACATACCATCACTAATAATTTTCCGGTATTGGGTCATTTTAGGTATTTGCTAGAATCTATCCGACCAGAAATTATGCAATACTTTGTTGAAACTGATACAGAAGGCAGGCCTATTAACAGAATTTTTAGATCGCTAATTTACCAACGAGCAAAAAAAGCAAACGATACAACGCCTTTTGGCACACAGGTAGATGTGTATAGAAGTGGCTATGAATGGATGAACCACTCCATGTATGCGAAACATGCCGACCTAAGTTTAGAGCACCCTCGAACAACTGTGGGAGGCCCAGATTGTAAAAAACCTTATTCTGCGAGTTTACTTAATGTATCGGCTATGAGTTTTGGCTCACTTAGTAAAAATGCTGTGATGGCTTTAAACCGAGGAGCGAAAATTGGAAATATGTATCATAATACAGGCGAAGGAGCTATAAGCCCTTACCACCAAAGTGAGGGAGGTGATTTAACTTGGCAAATAGGAACAGGTTACTTTGGTTGCCGAACCGATGATGGCAATTTTGACGCTGCTAAGTTTACAGAAAAAGCCAACTCGGATCAGGTTAAAATGATTGAGATAAAAATTTCTCAAGGAGCTAAACCTGGCCATGGCGGCATTTTGCCTGCAGCCAAAAATACGCCTGAAATTGCAGCAATCAGAGGTGTTCAAGCACACACAGATGTGCACTCCCCTCCTGTTCATTCTGCCTTTGATACCCCAACGGGACTAATGAATTTCATTAAAGAACTAAGAGATTTATCAGGTGGTAAACCCGTTGGATTTAAACTATGCATAGGTCGTACTTCTGAATTTACAGAGCTTTGCGATGCCATGATAAAAACAGGAATAAAGCCCGATTTTATTACCATTGATGGAGGCGAAGGTGGCACAGGAGCTGCTCCTATTGAATTCTCGAATTCATTGGGTATGCCATTAAGAGATGGGCTAGTTTTCGCCCATGATACGTTGGTAGGATATGATTTAAAAAAGGATATAAAAATAATTGCCTCAGGAAAAATCCTAACCGGCTTTCATATGATTAGGGCATTTGCTTTAGGGGCAGATATGTGCAATTCTGCAAGAGCAATGATGATGTCGATAGGATGTATTCAAGCACTTCAATGCAACAATAACACCTGCCCAGTGGGCGTTGCCACGCAAAATAAATCTTTAATGAGAGGCCTAAATGTGGCTGATAAATCACAACGTGTAGCCAACTTTCACCACGGCACAATCAATAGCTTTTTAGAGCTAGTGGCAGCAGCAGGGTTATCGCACCCAGACGAGATTAAACGCGAACATATAAACAGGCGTATAAATATGAACACCGTTAAGCATTACGAAGAATTATATCCATTGGTAGAGGCTGGGAGTTTGTTATAGGCCAAAGAGCTCATATCGCTTCAATAGCATTTTTATACAGTCATTTGTTTTAACAATCCATACTTACGATATTTGATACTATGAATTCAGTTGATACCTTAAGAACCAATTTAATTGATAAAATTTTAACAATTAAAAACACAACTGTACTTGAAGCTTTAGATAACCTTCTTTCAAGCTCTCAAGAGAGCACGGTTAACTTATCCACTGTGCAGAAAAAAATGCTTCAATTAAGTGAAGATGACATTTTATCTGGCAACTTAATCACTCAAGATGAGCTCGACAAGCAGGATCTTAAATGGCTAAACGAACAATAAAATGGACTCATACTGCTGCCTTACAAAGAAAGTCCATTTTGCTTTATTGGAGGGATAGAACCAAATCAACAGCTTATTCTAAAAAGTTGCTAATCCAAATAAAAAACAGATTAGAAAGTTTATTGCTTTATCCTCATTCAGGAAAAAAACAAACTTTCTAGACACCAGAGTAACCTCACTAGGACATTTTAGTATATTCTACAAAGTAACAATTGATCAAATCATTGTTACTTCATTTTGGGATAATAGGCAAGATCCAGAAGAATTATTAAACTTCCTTCTACAACAGTAGAATGCATCAACATAGCTCATTCACCTTTTATATAATTGTACTCTTTTGGTTTTATAATTAATCGTATTTTAGTCACCTAAACATACTCTAATTATGAACCCTATTTTTACCTATCTAAAGAAAGGATTGCTT
>CAZDQR010000259.1:0-4911 GCA_964507315.1 uncultured Roseivirgaceae bacterium | reverse complement strand
TAATTGTTATTAGTACTTAATTCAAAGTTCGTATTATTGATTAAATGTTAGAAAAGCATGGAAACTAAGTTTAAAAGTTAATTCCCATTCTTATGCCAACAATTGGCAAGTAATCATTAAAAACAGAACAATGAAGAAAATGAGTTATGTAGTATTAATGTCCTTATTTATTTTGGGCTGCGGAGGTAAAGCACAAATTCAAGACCCAATTCCAGCGCACGATAATTTTACCATAGTATCGGAGAAAGTAGGAGAAACAAGAGTAATAAATGTTTGGACACCCCCATCTTATGAAAATACGGACAAGTCTTTTCCTGTACTCTATATGCCTGATGGTGGTATAAAAGAAGATTTTCCGCATATTGCAAATACCATAGCCAAACTTGTAGAAAACAAAAGCATCCCTCCAATTATACTTGTTGGTATAGAAAACACTCAAAGAGGAAGAGATTTAACAGGTTTCTCTGAAGTAAAAGACGATGAACAATATTGCCCTCTTACAGATGGAGCAAGTAACTTTAGAAATTTTATCACAAAAGAATTGTTTGCAGAAATAGGTTCAAAATATAGAGTTACGAGTAAAAAAGGAATTATTGGTGAATCATTAGCAGGTCTTTTTGTAATGGAAACCTTTATGATTAAACCCGAATCTTTTGATTTTTACATTGCATTTGACCCCTCTTTATGGTGGAATAATCATTACTTGGTTGAAAATTCGGATAGACTTTTAGAACACCTTCCTAAAAGTGAAATTAAGCTTTGGTTTGCAGGATCAAGTGCAGAGGATATTTTAGAATTTACGAATATGTTGTCAAAAAATCTATCTAGTAATCCTCCAAGTACGCTCAATTGGCAATATTCGGATGAGCCAAATGAAAAGCACAACACAATTTTTAGAGCAACAAAAGAGAAGGCTTTAACATGGATGTTAAAAGAATGAACAGAAATGTAATAGCAGACAATTCAATATCTTAAACTAATTCTTTTAAATAACTCCAGAAGTTTAGCGACTGCATCAAAGATTGGAACATTCAACTCTTAATCATTCAATTGAAAAATATAGAAATGAAAAAGCACTTATGGATATTGTTAACCTTACTCACAATTTCTGTTGGTTTTGGGCAAAGTACTTTCCTCAATCAATTAATAGAGATTAATGAGGATTCCATAGGATTTTTGCAATTAAAATCGAACGCTATTTTTAGTAGTAACCAAGTAATAAGTCTGTTAGTATTGCAAAAAAACTATGAAAGTAAATTTGGTGTTGAATTCGGCTATAACCAAACAGATTTAAAGACAACTAGCTCAATTGCTAAAAGCAAAAATGCCGTAGCTGCCATAAATGGTGGTTTTTTTAATATGGATAGTGGAGGAAGTGTAACATATTTTGAAATAAATGATGCAGTTGTTAACAGAACTAGAGGTCCTAATTTAAAATGGGGTGTAACCGATAGTTTAATGAATGGGGCGATTGTTATATCCAAAGAGGCTGAAATTATAATACAACCGGCAAATACAGAACAGTTTTATGAATCGTCTAAACAAGAGTCTGCGGTGCTTATAACAGGCCCTTTGCTTTTGCTTAATTCAGAAAAAGTACCATTGGCCAATAAAGAATTTGTACACAAACGGCACCCTAGAACTTGTTTATGCATTAGTAAAGAGGCATTGGTGTTTATTACTATAGACGGCAGAAATAAAGAAGCAGAAGGGATGAACCTTTTTGAGACTCAGAAGTTTTTACTAAAATTAGGGTGTATCGATGCCATTAATTTAGATGGGGGTGGATCAACCACTATGTGGACCAAAAACAAAGGTGTTGTGAATTTCCCTAGTGATAAGTCAGGAGAAAGACGCGTATCTAATGCCCTCTTAATAATGAATAAACAATAAAGAGACCCTCTTCAAAGTGTTTCAAGTAAAGTCTAAATATTATTAATACTTATAGCCACCGGCATCTTCTTCTAATTTAACACCAAGTGATAATACCATCCGGTTTACAAAATTGAAATACGATACCACTAAGCTCGCATCCAAAATAGCTGCATCAGATAAACCTTCATTTTTTAAGAGCAGGGTAATATCTTCCTCCTGAGCGTTGCCAGGATTTTTAGTTAACTCTTTAGCATAACTGCAAAGAGCCAGTTCACGATCGGTTAAATTGGCTTGAGTGAAATCAGTTTTAAGCTGAACTAATTTGGTCTCATCTTTCCAATAATGCTGTACGGCTTCTGCATGGTGTATTTGGCAATAGCTGCACTCGTTGGCTACTGAAACCACTACAGCCATCATTTCTCGCTCTGCACGGCTAAGCTCGGATTTAGCAAACATAATATCCATATAAAGCTCTATATGGGTTAGAATACTGCTTGGTTTTAAGCTTTGGATACTTAGTACATTAGACAGTTTACCTCTTTTAGAGATTAAATCATCATAAATGTCTTTTAACTGCCCTTGGGCATTGGTGTATTTTATTACTTCTATTCGTGCCATATTCGCTTCTTAAACTGTAATAAAGTTAAATAAATTCCTGAGTTTCAACATTATTCAAGGGAACAGAAAATAGTTATTGGTGAATTCGTTAGTAGGTTATCAAATGGATTCTTATTATCCGGTAACTAATAACTCAGTAACCCTTAACCATAACCAATAACTTAATATCCAATAACCATAATGTAGAATATATCCTTAGCTCATTCGTCTGCAGAACAAACTACCTATCTTATGAAAAAAACAATACTAGTAACTGGGGCATCTTCAGGCATTGGAAAATCAATCGCTCAGTACTTTTTAGAAAAAGGCTGGAATGTGGCTGCCACCATGCGTAACCCATCAAACGAAAAAGAATTGATAGAAACTGATGCCTTAAAACTCTATGCGTTAGATGTTGTAAAAGAAGACTCTATTAAATCTAGTATTGAAGCTGTTATTTCTGATTTTGGTAAAATTGATGTGCTCGTGAACAATGCGGGTTATGGGGCTATTGGTATTTTTGAAAAATCCACCCAAGAAGAAATTCAAAAACAATTTGATGTAAATGTGTTTGGAGTAATGCAAGCCACTAAAGCCATCCTACCTCATTTTAGAGAAAATAAAAGTGGGACGGTTATTAATATTACTTCAGTAGGTGGTAGGCTTACTTTTCCTATTTATAGTGTGTACCACGCTACTAAGTGGGCAGTTGAGGGGTTTGCAGAGTCGTTGCAGTATGAAGTAAAGCCTTTTGGTATTCGTATTAAAAACGTAGAGCCAGGTGCTATAAAAACAGATTTTTACAGTCGCTCACAAAACCTCTTTGAAAACAAGGAGATTACAGCTTATGATAATTATGAGCAAGTAGTATTTAAAAATACGCAACAAGCAGGAGTAGAGGCTCCAGGGCCAGAAGTAGTAGCTAAAACTGTGTTTAAGGCAGCCAACGATACCTCCTATAGAATCCGTTACATCACTGGAAATACCCAATCAAAAATGTTAATGAAAATGCGCAAATTATTACCACTAACTGCCTTTATGAATATGGTAAGCAGTGTGGTTGAAAAGGGGCTAAAAAAGTAAATTAATTAAATCGTACGAGTTGTGGTTTTCCAATGGAGATGGCATTGAAAAGAAGGTCTTCACTAGTGTCAAAATCGAAGCCTGTTTTTGAAATGTTTTCAGGCCCTAAATTGTACAAGGAAAACCTTATTTGAATAGTTCTAAACACTAAATTTTCATTCCTCAACCTTACACCAACGCCAATTGCTGAATACCTATGGGTTTTTTCTAATAAAACATCGTCAAACCCTAAGAATCCAATATCCGCAAAAGCATAGAGAGCAAACCTAAATCCAATAAAGTACCATGGGGTAAAGGCTATTGATTCAATATTTAAAGCCAGTTTATCTTGCCCATAAAAAGTATTACCAGTTAAACCTCTAATGCTAGAGGAAATATTGGTTACTCTATAGCTTGGTAGGTTTATCCCGTTTTAAAAAGATAATTTAAGCGAATTGCGTATACTAAATCTGCCAATAGGGTGAAGAGGGGCATAGTAGATTATTTTGGCTGCAAAAGCTCCATCGTTTAGTAATTGTTCATCATAATTAATAAATCCTCCGAAATCGAATTTAGCACCAATCAGGCCAAAAGGAGTACTCCGTGAAAACCCAAACCCAATTCCAACGTAAGGATAATCTCCTAATTCGGTAAATTTGTATCCTGAAGTAATACTTAATAGTTGGCCAATGGGAACATCTTCTGTTCTACCAAAACCAACTAATAATTTACTTTTTATATAATTAATTTTCCGAAAAGAGAGAGCAGCCAATAGCAGCTTGGAATTTGCAAACTGTTGGTTGCTATCAGCATCAACTAATGGTTTCTTTAAGTATGATTCATAATCATATCTGCCTGCAATAACCAATTGCTTTCTACTTTTCGGAGTAAAAAGCTGTGGAGAATATCCAGCCCATACATCTACAAATGCTCCACTATAAGGGATAAACAGTGACGTATCGGTATTAATTATAAACCAATGATCTGATTTTTTACTTGCAAAAATCCCACCTCCTAGTTTAGTTTGAGGGGTAATAAACTGTTTGTCGGCTTCTAAAATAAAGGCTTCTTTACTAGGCGTATTGGTATAGCTAATTCTCGCATTGGTAAATGTGCCTCCAATATTATTGATCGAATAAAACAAGTTAGTTCCATATTCTGGAACAGTGTCTTTTTCGTAAATTAATGAATAACTTATTTCAGATCCTGTACCAAAAGCGTTTTTATCAAAAACGCGAAGCGCAAATTTGTTTGCACTGCTAATATTTGGAGTTAATCCTATTGAAAATTGATCTTGAGTAACAATGATTAACTCTACTTCTTGATTGGAAGAATCTGTTGAATGCACATATATTTTTGCATCAACGATGTAGGGTA
>CAZDQR010000258.1:0-4932 GCA_964507315.1 uncultured Roseivirgaceae bacterium | reverse complement strand
TATTATAACACCTAATAATAGAACTAGTGTCACTATGTGTTAATCTTAGTTTTAAAGATGATTGAACGTTGCTTATTGAACTGGAGTAATTACGGCTATAATAATAGCCTAATCCTATACTGTAATAACAATTGGCTAATAGGTCATCAACCTTTTCAATATTGTCATCAGTATAAGAGTTTATAAAGCCATCAGACGCAATTTCCCAATTGTAAATAGCACTATCTAATTGATCCTTTTTGAATTTTTTAAGCCCAATAAAATAATAAATATTGGATATTTGCAATTCATTTTTAAACCTATGCTCGTATGTCAATGCTTGATTAAAATAATGTATTGCAGAATCATTATCTGATTGCAAAGAACCAATGGAGTAAAGAAGTACAGCTCGTAATGAATCTGAATTGGCCTTGTCAAGTTCAACCATTAATGAGTCAATTTTTTGAGCAACTACAGCAGAGGTAATTACAAGTAAATAAAAAAATAAAGCACTTTTTTTAATCACAAAAAATTAATTTAAATTCTAAAACATCTAAGATACCAAATCAACCCTACAACAAAAATAATTGGACTAATACTTGGCAAGATTTATAGATTAAATCTCATTTTTGCCAAAACTTTTTTCTATGCGAGTTGCAAAAATTCTTTTTCTAATTGCCCCTGTTTTTATTTTTTCATGTAAAACGCAAAAAATCACTAAAGCTCCTTTTACCACAACTCCCATAGATACGGTACAAGTAGAGGCCACTAAGGCAGATACAGTAATTATAGAAGTACAAGACTCTGTAGAGATCTTCGTACATCGCTTATTAAAAGATACCATAGTTATTACAGCTGTTGGTGATATGATGCTTGGCACCAACTACCCCAATGATAGTTATCTGCCTCCTAATGAAGGGAAAGACCAATTGGCTCAAATAGATAGTTTGCTAGCTGGTGGAGATATTCTATTTGGCAACTTAGAAGGTGTTATTCTAAACGAAGGAGGTATACACAAAAACTGTAAGAATCCTAAAACTTGTTACATCTTCCGTAGTCCAGACTACATGGTTGCTAGAATTAAAGAAGCTGGTTTTAATCTAATGAGTGTGGCTAACAATCATGCAGGTGATTTTGGAACTAAAGGAAGAAACAACACCAGCAAATTATTGGACAGTTTAGAAATAAATTATGCTGGCAACGCTAACCAAGCATACACAACATTTTGGTTAGAGGGCATGCATTATGGTTTTGCTGCCTTTGCACCCAACGTAGGTACACCTAGTATTAATAATTTAGATAGTGCCAAAAGAACTGTGCAACTATTAGATTCTTTAGTAGATATCGTAATTGTGTCTTTTCATGGAGGAGCCGAAGGCAGTAAATACACACATGTTACAAAAAAGAGAGAATATTTTTATAAAGAAAACCGAGGTAACGTTCACCAGTTTGCCCACGCAATGATTGATGCAGGCGCAGATGTAATATTAGGCCATGGCCCACACGTACCACGTGCAGTTGAGGTTTATAATAAACGATTTATTGCCTATAGTCTGGGCAATTTTTGCACCTATGGTCGTTTTAATTTAAGTGGCAGCAATGCCCTTGCTCCTATCGTTCGAATTAATATTAATGCACAAGGCGAGTTTATTAATGGCAAGCTCATAGCAGCAAAACAAATTGGCAGAGGCATTCCAATTCCTGACCCCAAAAACAAGGTTATTACTCTAATTAAAAAATTAAGTAAAGAAGATTTACCCGAAAGCGAAATTTCTATTGATGAATTAGGGAATATTTTTTATCTTCACAAATAATTAGAGAAAATGCCTTACGTAGAAAAAGAAATAGAGAAAATTTACTTTACCATTGGGGAGGTAGCCGAGCACTTTAATGTGGCTACTTCGCTCATTAGGTTTTGGGAAAGCGAATTTGCTATTCTACACCCAAAAAAGAATAAAAAAGGCAATAGACAATACACCAAGCACGATATTGATAAAATAAAACTCATTTATCATTTAGTAAAAGACCGAGGATTTACATTGCACGGAGCCAAAGAAATGCTCAAGAAAAATCCTGAAGAGTTACAGAATAAATTAGACGCCATTGAGTCTCTTAAAAATGTTAAGAAATTTTTAGTAGAACTGAAAAGCCAGATTTAACATGGGCAATGCTAAGCTTGCCCAGCTTGCCCTTACATTTTTACCTCGCATTGGCGATATATCGTTAAAATCATTAATAAGTTATTGTGGATCGGCCGAAGGTGTTTTTAGCACGACTAAAGGTAAACTCGAAAAAATTCCTGGCATTGGCAGTCACGCTTCCAAAAGCATATTAGATAATAAACAAGCATTTATTAAGGCTGAAAAAGCATTAGCCTATTGTACAAAAAATAACATTAAGAGCTTTTTTTATACAGATAAAGAATACCCCTCTTATTTAAAACAGCTGGTCGATGGGCCTTCTGTAATTTATTTAAAAGGCAATATAATACCTCCAAAAAAGAGATACATATCCATTGTGGGCACCAGAAAAGCGAGTGTTGAGGGTAAGCAGAATGTAGCTTCAATTATCGAAGAACTTGCGCCTTTCAACCCCATAATCATTTCTGGATTAGCCTATGGAATTGACATTGAAGCACATCAACAAGCATTAAAAAATGGCTTAGCCACCTATGGAATTATGGCCACTGGGATTGAAAAAGTATATCCTGCCATACATACTAAAATAGCAGATAAAATGTTAGAGCAAGGTGGACTTCTTACAGAGTACCCTCCATACACTAAAATGGATCCTTCCAAATTTCCTGCAAGAAATAGAATTATTGCAGGGTTATCGGAGGCAACCCTTGTTGTAGAAGCAGGACAAAAAGGAGGCGCATTAATTACTGCTTATTTAGCTAGAGATTACGACAGGGAAGTATTTGCCATACCTGGCAATCTTAAAAATGAAAATGCTACAGGCTGTAATAACATTATTAAAAATAATATTGCTCAATTGGTAAGTTCAGGAAAAGATATCGCATTTTACTTAGGATGGGAAACTGCTAAGGACACTCCTTCTGTAAAAGCTATGGACTTAAAAAGAGAAGATTTTAGTGCCGAAGAATGGAATGTGCTCGAGCTTATGAAGGATTCAGCTCTGCATATAGATGAATTAAGTTGGAAATCTCAGATTCAGATTGGCAAATTAGCATCCATTCTCTTAAACCTTGAATTTAAAAATATCGTTGTTTCATTACCAGGCAAAAAATATAAAATTAATTGAGTGAGTGGTAATCATTATACAATTTTAGGCATCTCGGAGGGCGCTACACAGCGAGAGATTAAAGTGGCTTACCGTAAGTTAGTGCAAGAACATCACCCTGATGTAAATAATTCTGGGAGTGATGAAATGATAAAGAGTATCAATGTTGCTTATGAAATTCTTTCAGATTCAACTAAAAGAGTCACTTACGACCGAAGAAGGCAAGATCCTTTTCAATACCAGCCAAGACCAAGTTATAATTCACCTACTGCATCAAGGCAAAAACGAAGCCCTCCACCCCACAGTTATTATAAATACCAGGATGACACCACTTATTTTTACACTACCAAAACTAAATTACAAGGATTTGCAGCGGTTGTGTTCACCATTTTAATAATTTACTTTGGGTTTATGGGTATGCATTATTACGCCTCCATTTATTATTTTGAAGAAGGCCAAAAAGCAGAAGCAAACGAAGATTATACGCAAGCTTTTAGCTCTTACCGATGGGCCATTAGAAATTGGGGAAGTAAAAATATTGAAGCCACACTCCGAATGATTGCGCTAAATCGACAATCCGAAAATTACTTTTCTATGCTTGATAAAGTTATCACAGGGTTTTCGTACAACCCAGACTCAACAGAGGCCGGTGCTCTCTATTATTTACAAGGAATTGGATATGAGCACACCAACAAGTTTCCTGAAGCAGCCATTTCATTTAATAAAAGCCTTCAATTAAAGTATAATAAGGATAGTATTTACGCACATTTAGGGCCATTATACCTAAGTCAGCTACAGCAATATAATGAGGCCTCAAATGTGTACAGCTATTTATTATTAGATAATACTAATAATTTACAAGATCATTATTTTCGAGCGATCAGCTATCAACACTTAGGTAAACATAGGCTTGCGTTGGAAGATTTGCTTTTAATTTTGAAGGAGGACCCTTATAATGGAAAATTTCTTTTTCAAGTAGGACGCTCCTACTTAGCCTTGGGGCAAAATGATAAAGGATGTGAATACTTACACCGAGCCATCCAGCAAGGCATTAAAATAGATCCTGAGGAATTTGCCAATGTATGCGATTAGGCCTTTGGCAAAAACACCTCGGCCATCATACAACGAGCACTGCCTCCACCCAAAGCCTCTATAGTATCTAACGAACTATGAACGATAGGGCAATAGTTTTCAATCGCACTAATCTGGCCCGAAGTAAGGCTAGTATAAGCAGCCGTTGACATAATTAAGTAAGCTTGCTCATTAGTACCAACTACTTGCAACATATTGCCTGCAAACCTATTTACTTGTTCTTCTGAAATCTCGATCACTTCTTTACCAGAATTAGTAAGTGCCTCTAAGGCATTGGCTCTTTCAGCTTCATCATCAATACTCTCTGCACAAATAATAGCAAATTTGTCAGCTACACACATCATCACATTAGTGTGGTATATAGGCAACCGCTCTGCTCCTACAGTTTGATTCGAATGAATTACAACTTGGCTGTAGCCAAATTTTTCAGAAAAAACATCTAATACTTCTTGGTTCGTGCGGTCAGATAAAGCTGCATAAGCCAATTTATGTTCTCTATCTAAGATAAGGCTACCTGTGCCTTCCAGGTTTTTGCCTTCGATTTCAAATCCAGTAATATCAATTACTTCTTTTATGGAAAATCCATCTTTAGTTAAATCATCCAAAATATCTTGACTT
>CAZDQR010000257.1:0-4943 GCA_964507315.1 uncultured Roseivirgaceae bacterium | reverse complement strand
GGCTTCTCAACCAGGGGAAGATTTCTTTAAAAATGAATTATTGGTTACTCCAGGTGAGTATAAGGTGGTTTTATCTAAAAGAGTTGATGGAAAAAATGTTGTTTTTGGAGAAGAATCGTTTAAAGTGGTGCCATTAGGCAAAGGCACCTTAAAAGGTGCTTCCTATGAGGAAATAGATGCATTTACTAAAAAGTTTCAGATGTTTCAGCAAAGTTTAACTGCTGCTTCGTCAGCTTTAAGTAGTAATTTAAAAGTAGTAGAAACAATGGCCAGAGCTTTGGATAAAGCTAATAAGCCCAATGACAAACTTTTGCAAGATATTTATAATGCTCGTCAGGAATTGCTTGAGATTGAAAAGGAGTTGATTGGGGATAAAACAAAAGCTGAAATAGGAGAACGCTCCAACCCAACTCCCAATGATGGTGGTATGATAGGCCTATTTGCCTTAAATACTACCACGTATGGTCCAACACCAAATCAGATTGCAGCTTTTAACAGAGCTCAAAAACAGTTAGGTGAAATAAATGTAAAACTCAAAGAATTAACAGAAGCAAAATTGCCAGCTATTGAAAAAGAATTGAAAGCTGCTGGAGCACCTTGGATGGAAGGGCAAAAATTATTAGAAGATTAGTACGAAGAGGTTAGTTTTATTAAAAACTAACCTCTTTACGTTTTGGAGGATGGCTTACTCTGTTACCAAATTAAAGGCTCCTTTTACCAAGACTTGGTCAGTGTTTGATAAATTGCTAGTATTGAGAACTTCAATTAGGTTATTAGCCGTTTTACCAATTTCTACTTGTCGTTTTTCGAACTTATAATTACCACCTTCTTTGTTTGTTAAAACAAGTACATAAAACAACTTACCAACGTTAATTACTGCTTCTTCAGGTAATACCATTGCTTTTTTACTCACAATGGCAATTTGAGCTTCAATATACATGCCCGGTAAAAAGGAATGTCCATCTTCATCGTGCAAATGACCGTGAATTTCAACAACTCTACTTTGACCGTCTACTTTTTTGCCAACTAAATGCACTTCTGCATCGTAATAATCTGAATTCTCAGAAGGCACCTTAAATTTAATTGGTTGCCCTTCTTTAACCGCTTGTATATCTTTTTCAAACACCTTTAACTCTAAGTGCACATGCTCTGTGTTCATAATTTCGAAAGCTTCAGTTGCAGGGGTTAGCAACATTCCTTTCCGTGCATCCACTTTGGTAATATATCCGCTAATGGGTGCATAAAGTGTAATAGTAGAAGTTAGGTTTGATGATGATACTTTTTGCGGATTGATATTCATCATCATAAGTTTCTTTCCTAGCGTTTCATAAGTAATTTGTGTGACTTTATAATCTGCTTCAGATTTCATAAAGCTTTTTTGAGAAGATATCTTCTCTGAATTAAGCTTTTTTTGCCTTTCGTAATCAGATTTTAAATACGCTAATCTGCTTTTTGCTTCTAAATACTCTTGTTGTATTTCTAAATATGCTGGATTCTCCAATGTTAACACAACTTGTCCTTTTTTCACTTTGTCGCCTGGGAGCAAGCTAATGTTTTTTACATAACCTGCATAATATGTGCTCACAGTTGCTTTCCCTTCAGGAGGCACATCTATAGTTCCGTTGGAACGAATGTATGTCGGAAAATCGATTTCCTTTATACTTCCTAATTCCATATTAGAAGCATCAAATTGAGCTTTTGTAATGATAACTGTGTTTTCAGCTATCGATTCGACTTCTTCGTTGCTTTCTTCTGTGGTAGAGCTACAGGATATGCCAAACGAAGCAAACAGGAGTAGTATAAGTGGTTTATTAATTGTTAATAATTGCATAATTCTAATTCGTTAAATAATTAATTTCAAGTACCGTTTGATTATAATTATGGAGATTTTTTAAATAATTCATTTCGATTGATACCGCATTTTCAAGCGCTAGTAGATATTGGACAAAATCAACTTCTCCATCTTGGTAAGCTCGGCTAGAGGTATGAATTAATTCAGAAGCCAGCGTTTTACCGCTTTGCTCATAAATTATGATGGCCTCGTTATACTTTACCAGATCCGATTGCAATTGGTTAAAATGCGTTCTTAGCTGATTTTTATAATTTAATGCCTTTGACTCCATAATACTCCTATCTATTTTAACCGCATTTATCCGTGATTTCTGAGCACCAAAAAAGAGTGGTATTCCAATGCCTGCTTCAAAACCCTGATAAATTTGTGAATTTGGCCCATTATTGCTTCCTTGAAAATAGGATAGAGACAAATCGGGTAGGAGCTTATTTTTCTCGAGCTTAAGGGCTCTATCTTGTAGGGTGACAGCATTTTTATAATAAAGTAACCCAGGGTGAGAAGCGGTATCAATTTGGTGTACTGATAGTTTTTGCAACTGATCGGTTTCAATTTGAAAGTTGGACTCGACTTGCAGCCATTTACCAAGTTCTAAGTAGGAGCTTTTAATGCTCTCTTTCGTTTGTTTGAGCAATAATGCGACTTCCTTTTGTTTAGAACTGGCCGTTAGTTTTTCCAAATAATTGGTTTCTCCTAACTCGAATTTTCTTGCAGCAGCTGTGGCAAAATGATTAAAAAGACTGTCGAGATACACATAGTTTTGAGTTACATTTTGCCAGTAAATTACATTATAATATGATTTGGAAACCTCTTTCTTTAGAAACTGTTCATCTAATAAATACATTTGCTTTTGCACAGCCGTACGCTGCTTATTTACTTTTTTCTGGGCACCATATACCGTAGGAAACTGCATTGATTGACTTACGCCCCAAACTTTAATTGGAAGTCCGTTACCATCGGCTATATTATTTTCATCAAAATGATAATATGCTTGGGTCATTCCTAAGTCAAAGGCTGATTTTTCTAGTTTTTGAGTCTTTTCTACTTCCATCCTTGAGGCTTTAATGCCTTCGTTATTCTCAATGGCAATGTTAAGGGCCTCTTCTAGCGTAAGGGGTGTAGTTTGCGCATTTGAGAATAAAGGAGTTGACAACAAGAAAATCAGTACCAGTATTTTTCCTTTTTTCATCACGTTAATATTTTTTAACTTTTTAGTATCGAAAGTGGCATAAAGAACGGGTAAAACTAGCATTGTTAATAGGGTGGCAGTTACTAGGCCGCCAATAACAACCGTTGCCAAAGGGCGTTGTACTTCCGCTCCAGCAGAACTAGAAACAGCCATTGGTAGAAACCCTAATGCAGCTGCTCCCGCAGTTAAGAGAACAGGTCTTAATCTCTCCTTGGTTCCTCTTATTATTCGTTCATTAATGTTATCTAATCCATTAGCCTTCAACTCTTTAAAATGCTCAATAAGAACAATGCCATTAAGTACAGCAATACCAAATAATGCGATAAATCCAACGCCAGCTGAAATACTAAAAGGGAGGTCGCGAATGTAAAGAAATAGCACACCACCAACGGCAGATAATGGAATGGCGGAATAAATCATTAATGCATCTTTAACTGAACCAAATGCAAAATAGAGTAATACAAAAATGAGAAGAAGTGCGATAGGCACAGCGACCATTAACCGCTGACGGGCACTGTTCAAGTTCTCAAATTGCCCTCCATAGGTAATAGAGTAACCCACAGGGAGTTTTAATTTATCATCTAACAGTTCTTGCACTTCTTTTACTACCGACTCTAAATCACGGTTTCTAACATTTACGCCCACCACAATTCTACGCTTGGTGTCGTCTCTAGAAATCTTGGCAGGCCCTTTTGTATAGGTAATGCTCGCTAGTTCTTTAAGCGGTAAATAAGCTCCATTTGGGAGAAGAATGGTTGATTCTTCTAAGTTTTGGATGTTCTTTCGGTATTCCTTTTGGTATCGAATCACCAAATCAAATTGCTTTTCCCCTTCAAATACCTTTCCTGCAGGCAGGCCTGCAAAGCCCATACTAATTACTTTGTTGAGGTCGCTTACGTTGAGGCCGTATTTGGCAATTTTTTGGCGATCATAGATTACACTCATTTGTGGTAAGCCGCTTACTTTTTCTACAATGATGTCTGAAGCTCCAGGTACTTGCTTTATGAGTTTTTCTACTTCCAAAGCTTTGGAGTAAAGTATATCTAAGTCTTCGCCAAAAATCTTAATGGCTAAATCGGTACGAACCCCAGTAATTAGTTCGTTAAAACGCATTTCGATGGGCTGAGTAAATTCATAATCAATCCCCGGTATTTCTTGTAATGCTTCCTTAAAATGATCTGCTAGCTCATCCTTAGAGCTTGCTGTTACCCATTCGCTCTTCGGGTGAAGTGTAATTATTACATCACTTTCTTCCATCGACATTGGGTCGGTTGGTACTTCGGCTGCGCCTATTCTACTAACCACATCCTTCACTTCAGGAAATTTTCTTAGGATGTTTTCAATTCTAGTAGTTGTTTCTACCGTTTTTTGAAGAGAAGTACCTGTTTTTAAAACTGGTTGAATCACAAAATCACCTTCATCGAGTGTTGGCACAAACTCTCCGCCCATTTTGCTAAACAATATTCCAGTGGCAATAAGCAATGCAGATGCGCTTATAATTACAGTTCGTTTACTGTTTAATGCCCACGTGATAGATGGTTCATAAAGTTTTTCCAACCAATTCATTAATCTTTTTGAAATGGTGCGCTTAGTTGGGTCGGAAGGAGTGATGAAGAGGGAGGAAACCACAGGTACATAGGTGAAACCTAAAATCATAGTGCCAGTAAGGGCAAACGTAAATACCAACGCCATTGGTTTAAACATTTTACCTTCAACTCCTGTTAAGGAGAGAATTGGAATAAAAACAAGGATGATAATGATTTGTCCAAATACAGCCGAACGCATCATTTTAGTAGTTCCTTCAAACGTTATTTTGTCAATAAAGCTTTGCCTTTCATTTTTGGGTAGTTCAAATATCTTAGATCGATCAGCTGTGATTTTGAAGGCAATAAATTCGACAATAAT
>CAZDQR010000256.1:0-4957 GCA_964507315.1 uncultured Roseivirgaceae bacterium | reverse complement strand
CACAAAAACTGGTTTGGCGAGATGGATCCGGATTATCGAGGTATAATCTAGTGACTCCCAAAAATATGGTAGCACTTTGGAAACAACTCTACGAAGACATGGGTGAGAAAAGACTATTTAGTCTTATTTCTGCAGGAGGCGAACGTGGCACTTTGAAAAAATGGTTTGGAGCAGAATCAACGTATATTTACGGCAAAACAGGCACTCTAAGTAATGTTTTTTGCTTAAGCGGTTTCCTAATAGCTAAATCTGGGAAAAGACTGATTTTTAGTTATACAAATAATAATTACCCCGTGTCCTCATCCGACATAAAAAAAGAAATGGAATTGATTTTAAGAGATGTATATGAAAAGTATTAAAGTAGTAATAACAACAGTTGCAATATTAATTTCGACACTACTAGCCAAGCCTAGTCTTGCTCAAACAGCGGATAGCCTCGATATTAAGATTGGCCAAATGTTAATGGTTGGGTTTGGGGGTACACATATAAATGCGAACGATCCGTTATTAGGAGAAATAGCAAAAGGAAATGTTGGAGGTGTTATCCTTTTTGAAAAAAACATTGATTCTGTAGATTCTTACCATCGGTTAAAAGACTTGATTTTTACCTTGCAACAACAAGCTCATGTGCCTTTGTTTATGGCCATAGATCAAGAAGGAGGAAGAGTTAATCGGCTAAAAACAAAATACGGGTTTCCAAAATCAGTAACAGCGGATTATTTAGGCAAGCTTGATAATGTAGATTCCACAAAATACTACGCACAATCAACTGCTGCAATTTTATCTGGCCTTGGCTTTAACACCAATTTTGCTCCTGTGTTAGATTTAGCGTCTAACCCAAACAACCCCATTATTGCCAAAATTTGGAGGTCTTATGGAGCCGACCCCAAAATGGTTTATAAACATGCTGCTATTACAATAAAAGAGCATACTCGTATGCATATAATTACCGTAGGTAAACATTTTCCTGGCCACGGAAGCTCTAAAGCAGATACCCATAAAGGTGTAGCCGATGTAACTAATACTTGGGAAGAAAACGAGCTTGATCCATACAAAAGCTTGATTGATGCAGGTTTGCTTACAGGGGTAATGTCGGCCCATATTGTGAATAAAAACTTAGACCCAAGTGGATTACCTGGCACTTTATCAGAAACCATTTTAGAGGGCATTTTGCGAAAACGGTTAGGATATGATGGTGTGGTTTTTAGCGATGATATGCAAATGCACGCCATTACCAAGCATTATGGCATAGAAAAGGCTTTGGAGCTTGGCATCAATGCTGGGTTAGACGTGGTTATTTATTCAAATAATATAAGTGCTTCTAAAGATCGTAAATTTGATTACCTCCACTCACTTATAAAACGGTTAGTACTTGAGGGCAAAATTAAACAGGAGCGGATCGATCAATCTTATAAGCGCATTATGAAACTTAAACATGAGATTCTGTAATTAGTATAAAAAACTAGTTTAGTAAAACTGATAATAATCATTTAGAATAAATGATCTTATAAACTTGTTTGAATTAGATTTAAATATTCTTATTATTATATTTTTTAAACTAATCAAACAAAAATGAAAAGAACTATCACAATTATTGCATTAGGGCTATTATTAATAGCAAGCACCCAATCTTGGGCACAAGAACAAGGACAAATTAGAGTTGGAGCATCTTTAGCAATGGGCACCAAAGCTGCCATCAATGATGCCGGAGACAATAAATTGGGAATGGGAATTAATATTGGAGGAGACTATTTCGTAATCGATAAACTTAGCATTGCGCCTAGTTATACGTTCTTCTTTAAGTCTACATATGGAGCAACTGGTGATCTTGGTACAGAGCTTAGCCTAAAATCTAGCTCATTTAATATTGATGGGAAGTATTATTTTCTAACTGATGCTGTTAAAGTCTATGGTTTATTCGGAATATCATTTGCTACTGCAAAAGTTACTGCCAACTTTTTGGGAACCCCAATCGATATAAAGGACAATAAAACTGGAATAAACATTGGTGGTGGAGTCGACTATTTTTTAAGTGATAAACTCTATTTAAATGGTCAAATTAAATACAACACTCCTTTAGAGCAATTAGCTATTAATCTTGGTGTTGGGTTTGTTATTAAATAATCCGTCTAACTTATTAAGATAAAAAAGGGGCTAGTGCCCCTTTTTTATACCCTAGCTTATCACACTCCAATTCATATTCGATTTTTTAATCTCTCGCATCCTTTGTTTTAAGGCCTGATGTTCTGGTGCATGTAGTTCTTCATCTTTGGCTATTAAGTCGGTAGCAACATCTCTTGCCAATTGTAAAATGGCCGCATCCTTAGATAAATCAGCAATTTTTAAATCAAGTACACCACTTTGTTGGGTTCCCATTAAATCACCTGGCCCACGTAGTTTAAGATCAGTATCGGCAATTTCGAATCCATTATTGGTTTTTACCATCGTGCTAATCCGTGTTCGGGCATCTGTAGATAGCTTAACATCGCTCATTAATATACAATACGATTGATCGCCCCCTCTACCTACTCGCCCGCGTAATTGGTGTAGTTGTGCCAACCCAAATCGCTCTGCATTTTCAATAATCATAACGGATGCGTTAGGCACATTAACTCCAACTTCAATCACCGTTGTGGCCACCATAATTTGCGTTTCGCCTTTTACAAACCGTTCCATTTCAAAGGCTTTATCTGCTGATTTAGCTCTACCATGCACTATGCTGATATGATATTCTGGAAACGACCTACGCATGTTTTCATAGCCCTCAGTTACTGCCTTTAGGTCTAACTTTTCGGATTCCTCCACCAATGGATACACAATATACACTTGTCTACCAAGTTCCACTTGTTGGGTAATAAACCCATTCACTTTCAATCGTTTCGATTCGTAATAATGAATGGTTTTAATCGGCTTTCGACCCGCTGGTAACTCATCAATAACAGAGACGTCCAAATCACCATACAACGTCATAGCCAAGGTTCGTGGAATAGGTGTGGCGGTCATCACTAGCACATGTGGGTATATGTCTTTGTTCTTACTCCATAGCTTAGAGCGTTGGGCAACCCCAAATCGGTGCTGTTCATCTACCACGGCCAATCCAAGTTCTTTAAACTGTACTTTATCTTCTAGCAATGCATGGGTACCAACCAAAATATCCAACACGCCTGTTTCAAGTGCTAGGTGTAGCTTTTTACGTTCACTTGCTTTGGTTGAGCCTGTTAGTTTGGCTATTTGCAATCCCATTGCTTTGGCAAAAGGTAATAGTCCATCATAATGCTGTTGTGCCAATATTTCGGTAGGGGCCATTAGAGCTGTTTGAGCCTCACCACCTATAGCAATAAGCATACAAATAAACGCTACAATGGTTTTACCAGAGCCCACATCTCCTTGCAGCAAACGATTCATTTGTACCCCCGATTTCATATTGCCATATATCTCTTTGATCACTCTTTTTTGGGCATTGGTAAGCTCAAATGGAAGCTGTTCTTTATAAAACTTAGTTAACAGATCCACATTATCAAATACCTTTCCTTTAAACTTTTTACTTCGTCCCGATTTAATAGAAAGTAACTGGACTTGTATGTAAAATAGCTCTTCGAACTTTAATCTAAACCGAGCCTTTTGTAAGGTTTGTGCACTCTGTGGAAAATGAATATGATAAACCGCTTCAGCCTTTGGCATTAAGCTTAACCGATGAATAATTTCTGTAGGTATAGGGTCGCTAATATGTGAGACTGCTGCCTTAATTATGACACTTATTGCTTTGGCAAACGCCTTGCTATCAAAAAATTTAGCTTTTAGTTTCTCGGTGGTAGCATACACAGGCCGGAGGGTCCCTTTTGCCGTATTACGCTCTGTAACAGGCTCTAGTTCTGGATGAGTGATGTTTAGCTTGCTACCAAATTTACTTACTTTACCAAATACTAAGTATTTAACTCCTGGCTGTATTTTTTTAGCCATCCAGCTTACCCCTTTAAACCAAACTAGTTCTATCCTGCCAGTTTCATCTTTGGCGGTTGCCACAAAACGACCTTTTCTACCAAAACCAACAGTTTGCATATTAACCAATGTGGCTACAAATTGCACGTTTGGCAAATCAGGATTTAACTCTTGTATTTTGTAAAATTGCGTTCTATCCTCATATCTAAACGGGTAGTATTCTAATAAGTGTTGATAACAGAAAATTTCAAGCTCGGTATTTAAAAGCTTAGCCTTTTGCGGGCCAATACCTTTTATAAATTCTACAGATGTGCTTAAGAAATCGGCCATTTTATAATTAGTAGCTATGCAAATCTACTAATTTGGATCTTTCCACTCAAGGGTGTTTAGCATCTTCATAATATCAATTTTTACATACTCTATGGCTGGTGCTAACGAATCATTTTTTGTGGCCGTTCTAAAATAGAGTGCCCCACGTAAAAAGTTTTCGGTAGAATCTGTTATAAAAAATTGAAGTTGCGAAGGAACCTCCCCCTCTAACTCTGCAACCACAGCCGTTTTTCCCGATGGGGTTATCACTATGTTTTCATTAATTGCATAGGCCTTAATTTGATGCTTAGAGGTTAGCTTATAGGCATCATTTACGAGCTCCTTTAAGAGCTCTTGGTCATTATTAAGTGATTTATAGGTCAGTTGCACATTAGCTACAATAGTTGGATAGTAAATATCAATCCAATATCGCTCGGCTATGTAAGAAGAGTCTCTTAATATCTTTGCTGATTTTGAAATCTTAAATTGATAAGGCAACGAATCTGGAAGGGCAACATAGCTATGTTCAGGCAAGTCGAGACGATTATACCCTTTTTGTTTGGGCGTATAGGTTTGTTCACACCCAAACCCAAGAATCACCAATAAAAGCCATGCTTTATTTCTCATCAATTTCTACTCTTATTTTTTTAATTCTTTTAGTATCAACGGATAAAACTGTAAATGTATATTTATCAAACTTAACTTGTTC